>JAZFXQ010000143.1:0-26476 GCA_036448795.1 Candidatus Margulisiibacteriota bacterium
TATATACCCTCTACTGTATATATCGAAAAATTTTGACGAAATTTTGAATTGGTGGGTGGTTGGTACTTTGATTTAATTTTGCTTTATAGTTAAGGGGAGGAAAGAAATTCAATGCTTAAATGCGATATAAAGGATAGAAGCCTGGCAAGCAATGGGAAACTCCGCATCGAATGGGCCGAGCGGGATATGCCGGTTTTGGCTCAGGTAAAAGAGAAGTTCGCTAAGAACCAGGTGCTTAAAGGTAAAAAGATGAGCGCTTGTTTGCACATAACTGCTGAAACAGCTAATCTTGCCAGAACGCTAAAGGCGGGCGGGGCAGATATTGTTTTGTGCGCCTCAAATCCGCTTTCAACCCAGGATGACGTTGCCGCTTCTCTGGTTTCCGATTATGATATTTCGGTTTATGCTATCAAAGGAGAGGATAACGATACTTATTATAAACATTTGGTAGCTGCTATTGAGCATTCTCCGGTTGTAACCATGGATGATGGATGCGACCTGGTTTCTACTATTTCTGCAAAGTATCCTAAAATTGCGCAGCAGATCGTGGGCAGCATGGAAGAGACAACTACCGGCGTTATCCGCCTCAGGGCTATGGAAAGGGACGGGGCGCTGAAATTTCCGGTTTTTGCGGTAAATGATGCCCAGACCAAAAACCTTTTTGATAACCGCTATGGGACCGGCCAAAGCACAGTTGACGGCATTATCCGCGCTACCGATTTTCTTATTGCCGGGAAAAATGTAGTTGTCTCAGGTTATGGCTGGTGCGGTAAGGGCTTTGCAATGCGCTGCAAGGGGATGGGAGCCAATGTTATTGTAACAGAAGTCAATCCGATTAAAGGAATTGAAGCAGCCATGGACGGTTTCAGAGTCATGAGCATGGAACAGGCTGCGCCGATCGGCGATCTATTTTGCACCCTTACCGGAAATATGCATGTTCTGCGCCCGCAGCATTTTAAAGTCATGAAAGACGGAGCAATTATCTGCAACTCCGGCCATTTTGATATTGAAATAGACGTTAAAGGGCTTAAGAAAATGGCCAAAGAAGAGAGAAAAAACATTCGCAATTTTGTAGATCAGTATATTCTTCCTGACGGCCGCAGTGTTTTCCTTTTGGCTGAGGGAAGACTGGTTAATCTAAGCGCAGCTGAAGGGCACCCGGCCTCAGTTATGGATATGAGTTTTTCAACCCAGGTGCTGGCAACTGAATATGCCATAAATAAAACCGGAAAGCTTAAGCCGAAAGTGTATGATGTTCCGCAGGAAATCGAGAACTGGGTTGCTGCGGCAAAATTGAAGTCAATGGGGATCGAGATCGATCATCTCACCCCTGAGCAGGAAAAATATTTATCTTCCTGGAAAGAAGGTACTTAAGGATGGCTGAAGAAGAAAAAATTATTAAAGAAGAAAAAGAGATCCTGGAAGAGGAAAGATCTTTGCTGCAAAGCCTTAACAGCAAGATCGGAAAACTGGCTACTTCTTTAGAGCGGGCCCGCATTGACGAGTACACTTCCATGCTCACCCGACCCTGGAAATTTTTCTTCTTCAATTTTTTGGTAGGGGTTTTCAGGGGGCTGGGGATCGCAGTCGGGTTGACCCTGATCGCGGCCATCGCGTTTTACATTCTATCAAAGATCCTGGTAAGGATGGTGGACCTTCCCTACATTGGAATGTATATCGCTGAACTAGTCAAGTTTGTTAACCAGTATTTAAATCAAGGGATGCCAGCTCGCTAATGCTTTTTTATTTTCTGGCCTTTGTGATCGTGGCCATCGATCAATCTCTCAAATATCTGGTGCATCAATCCATGCGGCTCGGCCAGTCAATTCCCTTGATAGACGGCATACTTAAACTGACCTATGTCAGGAATACCGGCGCGGCTTTTTCTTTATTCATTGGTTTTTCTCCTTATTTGGCGGTGATCGGCTTCCTGGTGGTGATAGCCGTGATTTTTTTTCACTATAAGATACCGCTCCATCTTCGTGTTCTGCAAATAGGATTGGCTTTTGTACTGGGGGGAAGCTTGGGGAATCTGATCGATAGGGTTTTCCGTACCTATGTGATCGATTATCTGGACATCACCATCTGGCCGGTCTTTAATTTCGCGGATATCATGATCAATGTGGGGGTCATCCTTATCGTCTTTAAGCTTTTTGCCGAGGAGGAAGAAGATGTATCCGATTCTGTTTAAGATTGGCCCGCTCTCCGTCCACGCTTATGGCTTTGCCATTGCAATTGCCTTCCTGATCGGGATTCTCATTTCTTTGCACTACGCCAAAAAGGAGGGGATTAAAAGGGAAGCGATCTTGGATCTCTCCATATACATAATTATTGCGGCTATTCTCGGTTCCCGCTTTTTGTATGTGGTCGGTGAATGGGAGCAGTATAAAGAGAATCTCATGGAGATTTTCATGGTGCAGAGAGGCGGTTTAGTTTTTCTGGGGGGGCTTTTACTGGCGATGCTGGTGGTTGTTTGGTATGCAAGAAGGAAAGGGATTCCCCTGCTTAAGCTTCTGGATGTTTTGGCTCCCGGGACCGCTTTGGGGTACGCCATTACCCGGATCGGTTGTTTTTTTAACGGCTGCTGTTTTGGTCTCCCCACAAAGGTTCCGTGGGCCATGGTTTTCCCTTCCGGTTCGCTGGCCGGATTTTATTTTCCGGGGAAGCCCGTTCACCCCACCCAGCTTTATGCCGTGGCCAGCATGCTGCTGGTCTTTCTGATAGTGGTGGTCCTCTACCGCCGCAAAAAATTTGAGGGGCAGATCTTCTTCTGGTGGCTCATTCTCTATTCGATCTACCGCTTTCTGGTTGAATTTTTAAGATACTCTCCGATCCACTGGTTGGGGCTGACCCCTTCGCAATGGATGGTCCTGCCCATGGCTGCTTTGGCGATCTATGGGCTAATTTTTAATCTGAAGCGTTTAAAAGCATGATCAAGACCTTTTTCTTCTGGTCTCTTTTTGCGGTTTTGATCCTGATCAGTCTTGTGCTGGGCCCGATGATCTCCATCTTTTATAAGAAGGAAAACGTTTATCAGCGGTTTGCGGTCATTATATCGAAGATCATGCTTCTGATCGGTGGGATTAAGGTCACTGTTTCTGGATTAGAGCGGATTCCCCGGCAAGAAAATGTGATTTTCGTATCCAATCATCAGAGCACGGTTGACGGCTTTGTCCTTTCAGCTTTCTTGCCGAAACTTTTCCGTTTTGTGATCATGCGGCAAATTTACGAAGTTCCAATCTTGAAAAAGTTTTTGAGCAGGGCCGGCTATATCATGGTGGAACCAGCTGACCCCAAGCAGGCCATGATCGCCATGCAGAGAATAAACTCCGTGTTGCGAAGGGGAGAATCTCTTGTGATCTTCCCGGAGGGAATGCGTTCTCCGGATAGAAAGCTCCAGGAATTCAAAAACGGAACTGGCATACTTATTATGGGGGCAAACAAAACTGTAGTGCCCATAGCTATTTTGAATAGCTACAGAGTTATGCAGAGAGATGAGCAAATGGGGCTCAGGTTAAGACCGGGCCGGGTGAAAGTGAAAATTGGGGAACCGATGACTTTTGCCCAATTCCAGGAAATTAATTTGGAAAATGCACGGAGTATAGATGCAAAGTTAAGAGAGATGATCGAAGGCCTGATGCGCGAAAACCCCTGATATGACACTAAAGAAGACGCTGGATTCACTCAAACAATCTCCTTATTTTGAGGAACGGGTTTCTGCTCTTAGAAGAACTGGCAAAACATCCTTTTCAGGTATGATCGGTTCTTCTTCCTCTGCTATTCTGGCTTCCTTGAGGGATGATTTCGAAAGTATCTTGGTTATAACTTCAAGCACGGATAAGGCCGAGTCCCTAAAGTCGGAGATTGAGCTTTTATCCGGAAAAGAAGCCTTTGTTTTCCCAGCTCCGGATACTGTTCCAGGAGAGGAAATTCAACCCAGCAAAGAATTAATTGGCGAAAGATTGGCAATTCTTGAGCGGTGGAGCAGAGGGGAAGGAGGATTGATAATTGCGCCGGTCAAGGCGGTCATGTGGAGGACGAGCCAGAGGCTCGAGAGTATCAGAATATCAGTAAATCAGAGTATCAGAATTGATAAATTGATCGAAGATCTGATCAATTTTGGATATAAGCGTTTCGATATTGTAGGAGAGCGGGGAGAGTTCTCGGTCCGGGGAGGGATTGTTGATGTCTTTGTGTTGAACCTTGAACATCCGGTGCGCATAGAGTTTGTTGGGGATAGAATTGAATCTATCCGATATTTCGATGCCTATAGCCAAAGGTCGATTGAAAAAATCCCGGAAATCTCTATTCTTCAAGCAAGGGAATTATTTGAAAGCCCGGTCTTCGATTATCTTCCCGAGGAAACCATAGTTGTTTTCGATGAAATAATGGAAATCACCCGATCCGCTGATAAGTATATGGATGAACAGTCTTCTTTTGGCGCCCCTTTAAAGTATGTAAGTCTTGGGGAAATTGCGAAATTGATTGAAAAGAACAAAAGGATTGAGTTTTCCGGTTTTGTGAAACCAGGGGAGGAAGCGACTTTCAGTGCTCCTCCGAGTTACCTGAATAAACTCCCTGAGATCCCCAGGGAAGCGCTGATTGTAAGTAAACACGCGGCCAGGCTCCGCGAAGAAATTGAAGCAGAAACCTTTGAGGGGAGCCTGCGGGGAGGATTTATATTTAATGGAATTCAAGTTTTAACCGACAAAGAACTCTTCGGAGAAGAAATTCTATTCCGAAGACTGAAGGCGGTTCCAAACGAGGGTGTGGCGGACGAGCTATTGGCTGACCTGAAAATTGGAGATTATGTGGTCCATGAAAATTATGGAATCGGAATTTACCGCGGAATGGACACTTTAGAAATCGAAGGGGTAAAACAGGAGTATTTACTAGTTGAATATGCGGAGGGTGACAAAGTTTATGTTCCTCCCAGCATGGCGGGGCTGGTTGAAAAATATTCCAGCGGAGGGGACTACAAACCGAAGCTCAGCCGTTTCGGAACCCGGCAATGGATCCGCACCAAAAGTCGAGTAAAGAAAGCCTTGCGCGATATGACCAAGGAACTTTTGGAGCTTTACGCCGCGCGCCAGAAGCTTCCTGGTTTTGTCTTTCCTCCGGATGATATCTGGCAAATCGAGCTTGAAGGTACCTTTCCTTACGAAGAGACTCCGGATCAGAAGAAAGCCATCCTTGTAACCAAGCGGGACATGGAAGCCCCGCGGCCCATGGATCGTCTGGTTTGCGGAGACGTGGGTTATGGAAAGACGGAGGTTGCCATCCGCGCCGCTGCCAAGGCTATGGCAGCCGGAAAACAGGCTGCGGTTCTGGTCCCAACCACGATCCTTGCTGATCAGCATTACAATAACTTTAGGAATAGATTTAAGTCCTCTCCCTTCATCATTGAAATGCTTTCTCGTTTTAAATCAAAGAAGGAACAAACCGGGATTGTCAAAGCCTTAGGAGGTGGGGGAGTGGACGTTGTAATTGGAACCCATCGGCTTTTGTCTAAAGATATCAAGTTTAAGGATCTGGGACTCCTGATCGTTGATGAGGAACAGAGATTTGGAGTGGCTCACAAAGAAAAACTTAAAAAGCTCAAGAAAACCGTGGATGTTTTAACCCTCTCAGCCACTCCCATTCCACGCACTCTTTATATGTCACTCTCCGGAGCAAGGGATTTGAGTATGATTAATACCCCGCCTCTGGACCGATCTCCGATCCGGACTTATGTTCTGCCCTGGAGCGAAGCGGTAATTCGGGAGTCAATTTTGCGGGAGCTTGATCGGAAGGGACAGGTCTATTTTGTGCACAACTTTGTAGAAACCATAGAAGGGATTGCCTCCAAGATAAAAAAATTGGTTCCGGAAGCAAGGATTGTGGTTGGCCACGGTCAGATGCCGGAGAAAGAGCTGGAGAAGACCATGATCGATTTTCTGGATCGTAAATTTGACATCCTGGTCTGCACCTCGATCATCGAGTCCGGCTTAGATATTCCGAACGTGAATACCATTTTAATTGATCATGCGGAGCGCTTTGGTCTGTCCCAGCTTTATCAAATAAGGGGCAGGGTGGGGCGGTCTGCGGTGCGGGCTTACGCCTATCTGTTTTATCATCCGGAAAAGGTTATGACCGATCAGGCGCTTGAAAGATTGAAGGCCATTCAGGAATTCACTGCTTTGGGATCAGGATATAAATTGGCCATGCGCGATTTAGAGATCCGCGGAGCCGGGAATTTGTTGGGTGCTGAGCAGTCCGGACATGTCATGGAAGTGGGGTTTGATCTGTACTGCGAGCTGCTCCAAGAGACCGTGCGCGAGGTCAAGGGGATCAAGGAGGTTTCTCCTCGGGAAGTGGTGATCGACCTTAAAGTGGACGCTTTTATACCTTCCGATTATGTAACTGACGACCGGCAGAGAATTGCCATTTATCGCAGAATGAACCTGTTGAGTGTCAGGGAAGAGGTGGACGATTTAAGAAAAGAGCTCAGGGATCGTTTTGGAACCCCTCCCGGGAGACTTGAAAAGCTTTTTGACATTCTTTACCTGAAAGTGAAAGCCCGGCAGGCCGGGGTAAGAAGCGTCAAAGAAGAAGAGGGCAAAATAAACATTGAATGGTTGTCAGGCAAACGCAAGAAGATCGAAGTAAAGGTGAGAGATAAAATTAAACTCGCTGAGCGAGGTATTGCTGGATAACCTTCTTGTCGCGGACCACTACCAGGGGTTTGCCCTTAGGGCTTTTGATAACTAGTTTATCTGGGGTAACGTCGATATTCCCGGTGCCTGAGTCTTGTTTTGAGGTTTGAGTAAGATAATTGAGGACTAGAAGTTCCAGGATTTCCGGATTCAGTTTGTCACCCATAAATATTATTGGCTCAACTACAAACTCAGTATGCTTTGCAGCGATGACGTGGGGATTTCCGCTTTTTCTCCAGAAATCCTTAAGTTTTTCTTCCAATCTTTCTAAGGCGCTTTTTTCTTCAGGCATTATGCTGTTGCTCCTTCTAAAACCCTCTGTTCATAGAAGGCGTTTTTGGCTTCTTTAGCGATACTGGAATCTATGAGCTTACTCAGAAATGCAATTGCACGAAATGCAGAAGTTCCTGAGGGAATTTCGTATTTTAATTGAGATTGCTCGGCTTTCTTTGCGAGTTCAGCAATTTCTTCTTTTTCACTTTTGGATACAATTCTACTTTCATAATTTTGCTGTGGGCTTTGTGCGGATTTTTGATTTCCCGCTTGAAAAGTTGTTTTGAGCGGGCTCCGATTGTATCGATTGTGTTCAGCGATTTGAATTTGGCCAATCTTGGACATATAGGCTGCAATTTGTCCTGAGGTTAGAGATATAAACTGATTTACAACCTGATGACCTATTTCAGTTGCTGTGGACCTAACCTTACTAGTTAGAGCTGCGTTTGTTTGAGATGTCACTCCACTGCTCACTTTATGTTTTCCTCCATCCTATTTTGCCATGCTTTAGATCGTGCTTGATCAAAGATGCTAGATAAGGAAGATCGTTGGGTCTCACATTGAATTTTTTATGAAAATATTCCATGACCGCCTGTGCTTTTTGTTTGGGATCAAGCAATGCCCGGTCATCCTTGATCACCGGCTCACCGTCAATTTTCAAGAGTGCCAGAAGATCAATGATCTCCATGGGGGATTTTAATCCCAAGGCTTGTAAATTTGGGCCAGCAGATTTTCCTTTAGTTTGTTGAGGGACCGCCATATTTTATTCTCTCCTTATCTACTATATATATCGGGATAAACTGCGAAAAACTTGCATGATTATCGCGAATATATGATAATAGAAGGTATGCCAAAGACTGGAAAGAAATTTGAGGAGTTTGTGGGAATCGTTAAGACCCTCCGTAAAAAATGCCCCTGGGATCGGGTGCAGACTTTTGAGAGCTTAAAACCCTATCTGGTGGAGGAGGTCTACGAGGCCATCCAGGCTATCGACGACAAAAATTATAAAAAGCTCTCAGAAGAGCTGGGGGACATGCTTTTGCATGTGATAATGCTCGCCAACATGGCCAGGGGATTTTCGATTAATGATGTAATTGGGACCATTTCCAAAAAAATGATCCGGCGGCACCCCCATGTTTTTGGCAAAATAAAGGCAAAAACTGCAGAGGAAGTTTTGGGGCGCTGGGAGAGGATTAAGCAAAAAGAGGTGAAGGGGAAAGGGGAAAAGGTAAAAGGGATATTAGAGAGTATTCCGCAATCCCTGCCTGCCCTTTATCGAGCGGAGAAAGTACAGAAGCGGGCAGCGCGAGTCGGGTTTGACTGGGATAGGGTAGCCGGGGCCTGGGAAAAGGTGCATGAGGAGCTGGATGAGGTACATGAACTTTTAAAGACCAAAGACCGACTTGTCTCGAGCGAAGTCGGGAAAAGACCAAAGACCAGAGACCTTAGGATCAAGGAAGAAATTGGCGACCTTCTGTTCGCCATAGTCAATGTTGCGAGAAAATTAAGTATTGACGCGGAAGAGGCGCTCCAGCAGGGAAACACAAAGTTTATGCGGCGCTTTGCCAAGATCGAAAAGAAACTGCGCCAAAAGAAAATGACCCTGGCTGAAATGGATGCTCTTTGGGATAAGATCAAGGCTGCGGAAGCCTAGAGGTATCGTCGGAAACGTGATATAATTAAAGGTTGTATGAAAGCTAATTGGAAAAATATATTTATCTATTTATTGATCATTTTGGCAGGAGTGGCCATCCTTGCTCCGTTCTTCCAGACCGGGCCAAAAACAAAAGAGATCGCCTTTTCCCAGTTCCTGGATCTGATTGATCAGGGTAAGGTTGCGGATGTGACCATTGCCGGAGACAGGATCACCGGGGAGCTGGACGATAAAGGTCGTTTTAATACCCGAGCCATCAATTATCCCAATCTGGTACCCATGCTGCGGGAGAAGGGGGTCTCCATCAAGGTTGAAGCTCCGGTCGAATCGAACTGGATCTGGAATCTAGCTATTCAGCTTTTGATCCCCATTGCCTTCTTTGGTCTGCTGTGGTGGCTCTTGATCCGCCAGGCGCAGGGCGCAAACCAGCAGGCCATGCAATTTGGAAAATCAAAAGTTAAACCCTTGATGGGAAAGGTCAATGTTACCTTTGCGGATGTGGCGGGAGTGGATGAGGCCAAGGAGGAGCTCCGGGAGATCGTTGATTTCTTGAAAACCCCGGATAAGTTCCAGGCCCTGGGCGCAAAGATACCCAAGGGCTTACTCCTCATGGGTGCTCCTGGAACTGGCAAAACTCTTCTGGCCCGGGCCATTGCAGGTGAGGCGGGAGTTCCTTTCTTTTCAATGTCCGGTTCGGACTTCGTGGAGATGTTTGTGGGAGTGGGCGCCTCGCGCGTCCGAAGCTTATTCCAGGAAGCAAAAAAACAGCCTCCTGCCATTATTTTCATGGACGAGATAGATGCGGTCGGCCGCCACCGCGGAGCGGGTTTGGGAGGAGGCCATGACGAAAGAGAGCAGACCCTGAACCAGCTTTTGGTTGAGATGGATGGCTTTGATCCGAAAACCAATGTTATAGTAATTGCAGCTACTAATCGGCCGGATATCCTGGATCCTGCTCTGCTTAGACCCGGAAGATTTGATCGCCAGGTCGTTTTGGATAAGCCGGATCTAAAGGGCAGGGAAGCCATATTGAAGATCCATGCTAAGGGGAAACCCTTAGCCGAGGATGTGGATTTTAATGTGGTGGCGCGACGGACCCCCGGTTTTACGGGAGCGGATCTGGAAAATGTCTTTAACGAAGCGGCCATCCTGGCGGCTCGGGCGGATAAAAAAGAGGTCACCATGGAAGAGGTCGAGGAAGCCATTGACCGGGTCATCGCCGGCCCGGAGAAGAAAAGCCGGGTGATCTCGGATAAAGAAAGATCGATCGTTGCGCATCACGAAGTCGGGCACGCAATTCTTTCCAAGATTCTTCCTAATGCGGATCCGGTCCACAAGATCTCTATTCTGCCCAGGGGAATGGCTCTTGGTTACACCCTGCAGCTTCCTGTGCAGGACAGACACCTGGTCAGCAAAAGCGAGGCCCTTGAACAGATCACGGTCATGATGGGAGGAAGAGTGGCAGAAGAGATGATCTTTGGCGAGATCACTTCTGGAGCTCAAAATGATTTCCAAAAAGCGACCGAGATAGCAAGGAGAATGGTTTGCGAGTTCGGGATGAGCAAACTCGGTCCGCGAACCTTTGGAAGGAAGGACCGGCAGATATTCTTGGGCCGGGATATTGCAGAGATGAAGGATTACAGCGAGGAAACCGCGGACAAGATCGATTCCGAGGTTAAATCCATTGTTGATTCCTGCTACAAGCGGGCTAAGAAAGTGCTCGCTTTAAATAAGAAGAAGCTTGTTAAGATCGCTAAAGTGTTAATGGAAAAAGAAAGTCTGGAAAATCATGATCTGGAAAAAGCGCTCAAAGACCTGAGAGGTCCCGAGTCTGATGTCAAAAGTCGTTGAGTGCGTCCCAAACTTCTCTGAAGGTACTGATCTAGCCCTGATTGATGACATTGTCTCCGCCATCAAAACCGCCAAAATCCTGGATGTGCATTCCGACCCTGATCATAACCGCTCAGTTGTAACAATCCTTGGAGAACCCGAGGCAGTTAAACAGGCTGCTTTTGATCTGACCGAGCGGGCCATGCAGCTTCTGGATCTGAAAGGGCATGAGGGAGCCCATCCTTATATTGGAGTGGTGGATGTGATCCCCTTTGTTCCCATCTCCGGTGTTTCCAAAGATTCGGTGTGTAAGCTGGCGCACAGTTTAGGAAAAGAATTGTGGGAAAAACTTAAACTTCCGGTATTTTTTTATGGTGGTGCAGCGAAGAGGCCGGAGCGCGGCGAGCTTCCGGATGTGAGAAGGGGCGGATATTTTATTCTTCAGCAGGAGATCGATAGACCCGAGCGAAAGCCGGATGTGGGGCATGGATTGCACGTTACAGCAGGAGCGGTTGCGGTGGGTGTCAGGGATTTTCTGATCGCTTATAATGTCAATCTGGATACCCGGGACCTGGACATTGCCAAGTCCATTGCCAAAAATATCCGGGAAAGGAACGGCGGTTTGGCGGGTATCAGGGCTTTAGGGGTCGAACTGAAAAGCAAGGGAATTACCCAGGTGACCATTAATCTTGTTGATCATAAAAAAACTTCTCTCAAGCAGGTTTTTAATGAAGTTAAGAAATGGACCAAGGAATATCAGGTGGATATTATTGATTCCGAAATCGTAGGAATGATCCCAAAAGAAGCGATTTTTCCCGGAATGAATGAATATCTCGGGCTTAATGTGGTCCCGAAGATGATTTAATTGCTTATAAATCTCTTCCATGTTAAAATCTTCTCCGTATGAACCAAGAAATTCCCAAAGTTTACAGTCCAGCTGAAGTAGAACAGAAATGGTACAAATTCTGGGAAGAGAACAGGTTTTTCACCCCGGAAGAGGACTCTTCTAAAAAGCCCTTTGTGATCGTGATCCCTCCCCCGAATATCACCGGGAACTTGCATATGGGGCATGCTCTGGATAACTCCATCCAGGATGTGCTGATCCGCTATAAGAAACTGCAAGGATTTAACACCTTGTGGCTTCCGGGAACCGATCACGCTGGTATCGCCACCCAGAATGTGGTTGCTAAGGCGCTCAAAAAGGAAGGAACCAGCAAGGATCAGTTGGGGCGCGAAAAATTCGTGGAGCGGGTCTGGAAATGGAAGGAAGAGTACGGCGGCAATATTACCCGTCAGCTTCGAAGATTAGGCTGTGCTTTGGACTGGACGCGGGAACGCTTTACCCTGGAGGAGGGTTTATCCAAAGCAGTTACTCGTGAGTTTGTTACTCTGTATAACGAAGGATTGATCTATCGGGGCAAAAGACTGGTCAACTGGTGCCCGAAGTGCGGAACAGCCATTTCAGACATTGAAGTTGAGCATGAAACCAAGAAGGGCAGGCTATGGTGGATCAAATATCCTATAGAGGGAAAATCCGAAATCCGAAATTCGAAATCCGAACAAGGAATTGATTATATTACCGTTGCCACTACCCGGCCGGAAACTATGCTGGGCGACACCGCAGTGGCGGTCAATTCCAAGGATAAACGTTATAAGAAGTTGATCGGAAAAATGCTGATCCTTCCCTTGGTTAACCGGCGCATTCCCATTATCAAAGATGATTTTGTAGATCCGGAATTTGGAACCGGCGCGGTCAAAGTTACTCCGGCTCATGATCCGAATGACTTTGAGATAGGGGAAAGACACGAGCTTCCCAGAGTTAATATCCTTACACCGGACGCCAAGATCACTTTTGAACAATTTGTGGAAGAGGAAAAGAAAGAAGTTACTGAGCTCGAAGGAATGGATCGCTATAAAGCCCGCCAGAGACTGGTCGAATTGCTCGAAGAGAGAGGTTTTCTTGGGAAAATTGAGGAGTATGAAACCTCTATCGGGCATTGTTACCGTTGTAAAGATGTGGTTGAACCCTATCTTTCTGATCAATGGTATGTAAAGGTCAAAGATATTGCCCGGGAAGCGATCAAGGCGGTCGAGGATGGAAAGATCAAGTATGTTCCTGACCGCTGGACCAAGGTTTACATCAACTGGATGGTGAACCTCAAAGACTGGTGTATTTCCCGACAGTTGTGGTGGGGTCATCGTATACCGGTCTGGTATCATGGCGAGGAGGTCTATGTTGGCGAAGATCCCCCAAAGGGCGAGGGATGGGAACAGGACCCAGACGTGTTTGACACCTGGTTCTCGTCGGCCCTTTGGCCGTTCTCAACTTTGGGTTGGCCGGAAGAAACCAAAGACCTTAAGACTTTTTATCCTACGGATGTCCTGGTTACCGGATATGACATCATCACCTTCTGGGTCTCCCGCATGATCATGATGGGTGTGCATTTCATGAAAAAGGAACCCTTCCATACCGTCTTTATTCACGGCCTGGTGCGGGATGCCAAGGGCAAGAAAATGAGTAAATCCTTTGGCAATGTGATCGATCCCCTTGAGATCATCGATAAGATCGGAGCGGACGCTTTACGTTTCGCCTTGATTTCTCTCATCACCGGGCAGGGACAGGATATCAAATTAACCCAGGACAAGATCACTGAAGCCAGGAACTTCTCAAATAAGATCTGGAATGTGAGTCGGTTTGTATTGATGAACCTGGATAAGAAAATAAAACTCGAAATTCCCGACAATTTGGAATTGCCGGATCGATGGATTATCAGCAGATATCAGAATTTAACCAAAGAGGTCACGGATCTAATCGATGATCATGACCTGGGTGAAGCGGCCAGGAAGCTCTATGAGTTTCTATGGGGGAGTTTTTGTGATTGGTATATTGAGATATCAAAGAATGATCTTTATTCAAACGATTCGAAAAAGAAGGAAAAGACTCAAAGGGTCTTGGTTTATGTATTAGAGGGGACCCTTAGGCTTCTGCATCCCTTTATGCCTTTCATAACCGAGGAAATATGGCAGTTGTTAATCTCTAAAACCAATGCTAAAGATATTCCAAAGAGTATTTTCTTATCATCAGTACCTGAATATAATAAAACGAAAGTTGATCCGAAGAGCGAAAAAGAGATGAGTTTGCTTATTGAAATGATAATTAAAATTAGGAATATAAAAGCCGAAATGGGAATACAAACGAAAGAAGTTGAGCTTTGCTACTTTGCTCCAAAAAGAGAGGAGAAGGAAACAATACAGCGTGGAGAAGCTTTTATTAAGTCCTTGGGGAGGGTCACAAAGAGTACATGGCTTAAGGCGATTAAAGAACGACCACAACAATCAGCTACAGGGGTTGCCTCAAACACGCAGTTTTTTATGCCATTAAAGGGACTTGTAGATATAAATATTGAGGTTGGGCGTCTGAAGAAAGAAGAGCAAAAGGTTGGGCAGGTACTGGCGAACATCAAGAAATTGCTCTCAAACAATAATTTTACTTCTAAAGCCCCGCCCGAAGCAGTTGAAAAAGAACGAGCAAGAGAAAAGGAACTTATTGAAAAGAAAAAGATTATTTCAGCAAGATTGAAGGATTTGGCGGTCTAAAGACCGCCGCTACATTTTATTCTTCCACCACTTTAGCGATCCGTTTTATCTCTTTTGCCCTTCCACTGACCGCGTCGATCTTCAGGATAACGGCGTTGAACAATCCGGGGCCGGTATCCGTGGGCTCAAACCTTTCCGGCATCTGGGTGGTGAATCTTTTCAGGATCTGCTCCTTGTTCATGCCGATGATGGAATGATGGGCGCCCACCATCCCGATATCTGAGATGAAGGCCGTTCCTTGAGGCAGGATCCGCTCATCTGCGGTCATGACATGGGTATGGGTCCCTAAGACCGCTGAAACTTTTCCGTCCAGAAACCATCCCATGGCGCACTTTTCTGAAGTGGCTTCGGCGTGCATGTCCACGATAACCACGTTCGTTTTGAGGGCTGCAATGAGCTTTTCCGCAGCCTGAAAGGGACAGTCCATGGCCTGCATGAAAACCCGCCCCACCAGATTAAGGATCCCAACCTTGGTCCCTTTTACATTGAGAACAAGATGGCCTTTTCCCGGGACTTGAGGAGGATAGTTGGCTGGACGAATAACCTCAGGCATTTTATCAATGTTTTTAACCAGTTCCTTCTTGTCCCAGATATGGTTGCCCATGGTGATGACTTCGATCCCCATCTCTATGAGCTCTTTATAGACCTTTTCTGTAATTCCGTAGCCATGGGCGGAATTTTCACCGTTGGCAATGATCAGATCCGGGGAATATTTCCTTTTTAATTCAGGCAGGAGCTGCCGGGTAAGCTGCCGCCCCAGTTTTCCGATAATATCCCCAATAAATAATATGTTCATTTATTTTGCTGTTTCAGTGGCCCGGGTTTCGCGGATGACCATGACCCTTACTTCACCCGGATATTCAAGCTCCGCTTCGATTTTCTTGGCGATGTCATAGGCCAGTTTAGTTGCTGCGGCATCATCTACCTTATCAGGTTGTACAATGACCCTGACTTCGCGACCGGCTTGAATGGCATAGCATTTTTCAACCCCGGGGAAGGCCTTGGCTACCGATTCCAGTTTTTCCAGCCGTTTGATATAAGCTTCCAGGGTGTCGCGCCTGGCGCCCGGTCGGGCAGCAGAAATCGCATCGCAGACCTGCACAATTACGGCTTCAACCGTGCGTGCCTCTACGTCCTCGTGATGAGCCTCCATGGCGTGCAGAACCTCCGCAGACTCTCCGGCTTTTTGAGCAAACATCACTCCCAGTTTGACATGGGTTCCTTCGACTTCCTGATCAATGGCTTTTCCGATGTCGTGCAGGAGCGCTGCTCTTTTTGCCAGATTTACATTGACCCCAAGCTCTGAGGCCAGCATTCCGGCCAGATGGGTCATTTCAATGGAGTGTTGCAGAACATTCTGCCCGTAGCTGGTCCGGTAGTGCAGCCTTCCCAGAAGCTGGATCAAAACCGGCGGAATCCCGCTTACTCCGGTTTCCATGGTGGCTTGTTCTCCGTATTCCCACATGGTGGCCTTGATCTCCTCTTTTGTCTTTTTATGCATTTCTTCCACCCGGGCAGGATGGATCCTTCCGTCGGCGATCAGCTTTTGAAGGGTGAGGCGGGCGGTTTCTCTGCGAAGCGGATTGAAGCTCGAGAGGATGACCGCTTCCGGGGTGTCATCTACGATGAGATCCACTCCGGTCAAGGTTTCAAAGGCCCGGATATTTCTTCCTTCCCGGCCGATGATTCTTCCTTTCATTTCATCCGAAGGGAGTTCTACCACACTGGTGGTGGTTTCAACCACGTGGTCAACCGCGCAGCGCTGAATGGCGGTGGCCAGGATTTCGCGGGCTCTCTTTTCTGAATCCTTTTTGATCTTTTCTTCATGGACTTTTATCCTTTTAGCAAATTCTTCCCCCAATTCCTTATCTAGTTTGTTGAGAAGTTCTTGCTTGGCCTCTTCACGTGAAAGAGCGGCCACCTTCTCTAAAGCTTGGATGAGCTGGTCTCTTGCTTTTTGCAACCCTTCCTTTAGCTTCAGAAGGCCTTCTTGAGCTTTTTTTATCTTTTTTTCTGTGTCTTCGGCTTCCTTTTCTTTGGTCTGCAGCCGATCTTCACGAGACTCCAGTCTTCTTTCAAGTGTAGAGAGCTCAGACTTTCTTCCCTTGCTTTCTCTTTCAAATTCAGCCCGCAGCTTTAGGGCTTCGTCTTTTCCCTCCAGGAGCGCCTCTTTCCTGATTCTTTCGGCATCTTTCTTTGCTTCTTCCAAAAGGTGCTTGGCGGTTTCTTGAGCAATTTTGATTTTTTGTTCTGCCAAACGCCTTCGGATTATGAGATAGACAAGCGCCAATCCAAAAACAACGAAAGCTCCAACAATAATAGAAATTAAAACGTTGAATTCCATGTTTATTACCTCCTCAATGGTGGTTCTCGAAGACTTTTATTTATTTGCGGCAGCGATTGCTTTCCGCACTTCAGATTCGATCTTATTTGCAATTTTGGCGTTTTCTTTTAAATAATTTATGGTGCCATCAAAGCCCTGGCCGAGCTTTTCACCGGCATATGAATACCAGGCTCCGCTTTTCTGGGCGATCCCCAGATTGACTGCCTGGTCCAGAACATCTGCTTCCCGCAGAAGCCCTTCCCCGTGGATCAGGACAAAGCTTGCTTGACGAAAGGGTGGGGCTACTTTATTCTTGACCACTTTTACCCGGACACGGGTTCCAATGATTTTGTCTCCTTCTTTAATTTTTTCGCCTGCTCGCACATCCAGTCTTACCGAAGAATAGAATTTTAATGCCCTTCCGCCCGGAGTGGTTTCCGGATTTCCAAACATGATCCCGATCTTTTCACGGAGCTGATTGATGAAGATCATGCATGTTTTGGATTTGGAAATGACCGCGGTCAATTTTCGCAGGGCCTGGGACATGAGTCGGGCTTGAAGACCGACCTGGGCATCACCCATTTCTCCTTCGATCTCCCTTTTGGGCACCAGGGCCGCTACGGAGTCGACCACGATAATGTCGATCGCTCCTGATCTGATCAGGGTCTCAGCGATCTCAAGCGCCTGCTCGCCGTAATCGGGCTGGGAAATAAGCAGATTGTTAATATCCACCCCGAGTTTTTTGGCATAGATCGGATCAAGGGCGTGCTCCGCATCGATGAAGGCGGCCACCCCTCCTTTTTTCTGGGCTTCGGCGATGGCATGCAGGGAAACAGTGGTCTTCCCGCCGCCTTCCGGTCCAAAGATCTCGATCACCCGGCCGCGCGGTAAACCCCCTACTCCGAGGGCCAGATCAAGGGAAAGCGACCCGGAGGGGATCACTTCTACCGCGAGATTTTTGCTTTCCCCCATCCTCATGATGGAGCCTTTGCCGAAATTCTTTTCGATTTGTGTAATCGCGATTCCCAGTGCTTTGCTTTTCCCGTCACTCATAGTTTTACCTCCTTTACTTTTTCATAAATTGGACCCTTTGGAGTAAGCGTGCTTTTCATTATACAGATTCGATCCACAAGCACTTCTCCAAATTTTGCATCTTTTATGCTTTTTATTTTTTCTTTTAGTTTATCAACCCCCTTTTTGTCCTTGATCCTTCCGATGGTTATGTGAGGTCTGAATTCTCTCTCCTCTTTCCGAAAACCCGCCGTTGATAAAGTTTCTTCAAGGGCCTTTGCCAAAGCGCATAATTTATCCCCTCCTTCGGCCGTCCCCACCCAGACCACTCTTGGACTTTTCCCTTCCGGGAATGTGCCGAGCTCCTCGAATCTAGCTTTAAAACTTCCTTTGCCGGCTGCGGCCCTGGTCGTCAGATCTATTAAATTGTCAAGGTTTCTATCTTCTACCCATCCCAGGAACTTCAGGGTGATGTGCAGGTTCTTGGCTTCCATCCATTTTACTGCAGCCCCGGTGTTCTTAAGTTCATTTATCAGCTCAACTATGTTCTTCTTTACCTCATCCGGCAGTTCGACGGATATGAATGTACGCATTTATTTGCCTAGTATCTCTTCTCCACCCAAATGCAGCCAAAGCAAGCCCAGGGTGGCCTGAGCACTCTTTTCCCTGATCTCGCTCCGGGTTCCCTGCAGATTGAGCTCTTTCCATTCGATTCCCTTGTTGCTGGAAAGGGCAATGTAGACCCTTCCCACCGGTGCGGGGGGGAGGGGGATCGGCCCGGCGACCCCCGTAGAAGAAAGACCAATATCAGTCTTAAATCTTTTTCTGATCTCCTCTGCCAGGGCAACCGCAACCTCTTTGCTCGCCACTCCGTATTTGCTGATAAGGGCGGCTGAGATCCCCACATTTACGACTTTTACGCGCGGGTGATAACAGACAATTCCCCCGATAAAATAGTCTGAGCTTCCAGGGACATTCGTCAACCGGCTTGCGATCTGTCCTCCGGTTAAAGATTCTGCGACTGAGACGGTCTGCTTGCTCTTCTTGAGCAGGTCAGCGATCTGCTGATCAGTGATCTTCCCGATCATGGTGAGGACCTTTGTAAAGAAGTCCTCTAGCTTAATTTCAACTGTTTTAATATCTTGCTCTGCCACAAGTATGTACCACCTGAAAATACCGATAGAATAACTGCCACCCAAAGTATCCAATGGGCATAGGGGATGCTCAAAATCAACATAAAGACTGCAACGAATTGAGCGGTCGCCTTCAATTTCGCGATCGGAGCAGCCTCAATTATTTTTTTGCTTCTTTTGGTGCTACTGATCCTGATGCTTTGAACCAATAGTTCTCGAGCTGTAATGATTATGACCGGGATTGAGTCTGCTTTTCCCAAACCAACCAAGGCAATTAAGGTGAGTATGACAAGGAACTTGTCCGCCAGGGGATCCAAGAACTTACCCAGATCGGATACCTGATTAAAACGACGTGCGATGTAGCCGTCAATTATATCCGAGAACCAAAGAATAGTAAAAAGAATTACGGCAAGGCCGTTAAATCCAAGGAACAAAAAGAGAATTATGAGGGGGATTAAAGCGCTTCTTGAAAGGGTTACATAATTGGCCAGGGTCAAGGCGTACAACCGATGAGATCGTAGGTTTTAGCGCCTGTGATGCGCGCTTTTACGATCCCGCCCGGTTTTAGGGATTTTCTGGATCTGACAAAGACTGAACCGTCAATATCTGGGGCATCCATGGGGCTTCGACCGATGAAGCCTCCACGAGCTGTCCTTTCTATCATGATATTCAGTCTTTTGCCAACCATTTTTTTATTATGTTCCTTGGAGATGCGAGATTGAACCCGCATCAATTTGTGAAACCTTTCGATTTTTTTATGTTCGGAAACCTGCCCCCTCATTTTGATTGCAGGTGTTCCTTCTTCTTTTGAATAGGTAAAGACTCCAAGTTTCTCAAACTTTACCTTTCTTACAAAATCGAGAAGCTCTTTAAACTCGGCCTCGCCTTCACCGGGAAAACCGACGATGACCGAAGTCCTCAAAGCTATTTTAGGTATTTGCCTCCTAATTCTAAATATTAAATTTTCAAGATCTTGACGCTTGTAGCGCCGTTTCATTTTCTGCAATATTTTATCACAGGCATGCTGGATTGGCAAGTCTAAATATTTAACAATCTTTTTCCGGGTGGCCATGACATCGAGAAGCTCATCTGTTACGTGTGCTGGATGAGCGTACATGACGCGGATCCAGCGGAGGCTTTTTATGCGTGCAGTTTTCCGCAAAAGAACAGCAAATTTTGGGTAGGCGGTTGTGTCCTGCGCTACATAGATTATTTCCTTTACCCCTGTTTTGGCAAGCAGCCTGACCTCTTTTAATATGTCTTGCGTGGGGCGGATCCTAAGCGGTCCCCGGATAAGGGGTACCGCACAGTACGAACAGCGATTGCTGCAGCCTTCAGCAATTTTAACGTAGGCAAACCAGGGCGGCGTAGCTTTGATTCTGGGAGCTTTATAATTTAAGAACCTCTGGGGGGTGCCGATAAAGGCGTCGACCCCCGGTAAAAGCTTGGGAAGTTTATGCTTATATCTTTGGGGGAGGCAGCCAGCAGCGATAAGATATTTGCACTTGCCTTTTTGCTTCCACTTTGCCAGATCAAGGATGGCGTCGATGGCTTCCTGCTTGGCTGATTCCAGGAAAGCGCAGGTATTGACCAGGATCAAGTCTGCCTGGGAGGGCTTATTTGTAAAACGGTAACCTTCCAAGGCAAGTTTACCCATGATAGCTTCGGTGTCGGTCAGGTTTTTAGGGCAGCCGAGGCTGACGATGTAGGCTTTCATGTTCTAATAATATCACCACTTAGCGGTAATTCACAAACTGCAGCACAATCGGAAGGTTGGCCGCTTTTATCTTTTGGATGACGGATTGGAGGTCATCGATCTTTTTGGCGGAAATCCTGATTTGATCTCCTTGAATGTTTGCCTGAACTTTTAATCCAGATGATTTTATAAGTTTGGTTATTTCTTTGGCTTTATCCTGTGGGATTCCCTGTTTGATGGTTACCAATTGTTTTACATTCCCGCCTAGAGCTTCTTCAGCTTTTCCATACTCAAAGAACTTTAAAGGAACCTTGCGTTTGGCCAGTTTGTCTTGAAGGATATTAACAACGCTTTTCAACTTAAACGTGTCTTCGGAAGTAAGTTTTATCTTATCCGTTTCTTTCTCGATCTTGCTGATGCTTCCTTTAAAATCGAAACGGGTGGAGATCTCCTTCATGGCCATCTGGATGGCGTTATCGATTTCCTGGAAATTAGGTTTTGAAACTATATCGAATGAATGATCCTGGGCCATGTTATAATTATAGTATGGAAATCAAATTTATAAAAGGGGATATTACCAGACAGAAGGTTGATGCCATTGTAAATGCCGCAAACTCTTCGCTTATGGGGGGCGGGGGTGTGGATGGAGCCATCCATCGTGCGGGTGGACCAAAGATCCTTGAAGAATGCGAGGAGATCGTTAACAAGATTGGCAGACTTCCTACCGGACAAGCGGTAATAACGACTGCAGGGAAAATGCCGTCGAAGTATGTGATCCATACTGTGGGACCGATATACAAGAACATAGAACACCGAACACAGAGCACAGAACTTAGGAATTGTTATATTAATTCCCTTAAACTCGCTTCGGAGAAAGGATTGAAGTCCATTGCATTTCCTTCGATCTCAACCGGCGCATTCCGCTATCCTCTGGAAGAAGCAGCTCCCATCGCCATCCAGGCGGTTAAAGATTTTCTGACCAAAGAGGCTTCTATAAAAGAAGTCTATTTTGTCCTTTTTAATAATGCTACTTATGAGGCTTATGTAAATGCCGCCTAAAGTTCGTCTGCAAAAATTCATGGCCGAATGCGGGGTCGCTTCCCGCCGCGCGGCTGAAAAACTGATCGCGGCCGGAAAGGTAAAGATCAACGGCAGGGTCGCCCGGATCGGGACCAAGATCGATCCTGCCTCAGATAAAGTGATCGTCAACGGCAAGCTTCTTAAGCAAAAAGAAAAGAAAATCTATATCAAATTAAACAAGCCTGTCGGCGTTTTGAGTGCCTGTTCGGATTCAAAAGAAATGACCGTAGTTGACCTTATCAAAGACGTCCCTGGCCGCCTTTATCCGGTGGGACGGCTGGACATGGGCTCCGAAGGGTTGATGATCCTGACCAACGACGGGGAGCTGGCTGATCGTCTCATGCATCCGCGCTATGAACATGAGAAAGAGTATGAGGTGACGGTGAGGGGACCGTTGACTTCCGCCCAGATCGAAAAACTTGAGCAAGGCATAGTCCTTGACGACAAAAAGACCCTGCCGGTCAAGATACGGCGAGCCGGTGACAGACGGTTCCGGGTGATCTTGCGCGAAGGAAGGAAGCGCCAGATCAGAAGGATGCTGGAAGCGGTTGGGAATAGAGCAAGTCGTTTGAAAAGAATAAGGATAAAGAATATTCGGTTGGGAGATCTGGCAACCGGCAAATATGCATTTTTAACCACTTCAGAGATCCAGGGTCTTGTGGTATAATATTTTGGCAATGGCACTAATCGTCCATAAATACGGCGGAACCTCGGTTGGAACTACTGAAAAGATCAAAAACGTTGCCCGCAGAGTGAAGAAGGTAAAGGATAAGGGCAACGAAGTAATAGTGATTGTCTCTGCTATGGGGCATACTACCGATGAACTGATCGACCTCATGCATAAAGTCGCGGATAATCCTGATCACCGTGAATACGATATGTTAGTTTCAACCGGGGAGCAGGTTTCAGCTGCGCTTCTTTCTATGGCCCTCCAAGACATTGGTTGTCCAGCCGTTTCTTTGACCGGTGGACAGGCCGGAGTGGTTACCGAGGATATTTATAAAAAAGCACGCATCAAACATGTTCATATGGACCGCATCAAGGATGAGTTGAAAGAGGGAAAGGTTGTGGTTATAACAGGATTCCAGGGGATTGACAGCAAGGGCGACATAATCACTATCGGGAGGGGAGGGTCAGACACTTCTGCGGTGGCCATTGCGGCCGCCCTTAAAGCAGATGTTTGTGATATCTACACCGATGTGGATGGGGTTTACACTACTGATCCTCGAATAGTTCATGATGCCAGAAAACTGAAACATATTTCCTATGAGGAAATGCTGGAGCTGGCAAGCTTGGGAGCTCAGGTTCTGCATCCCCGTTCAGTTGAGTGCGCCAGTATCTATGATATTGTAATCCACCTGCGCTCAAGCACCACGGAAGAAACCGGAACCTTGATCATGTCCGCAAAAGCCATTGCTCAAAATAAGGAGGTATCCAAGATGGAAAAGAAAGAAGCAGTAAGAGGGATAGCCCTCGATGAAAATATTGCCAAGGTTGGTATTTTAAAGGTCCCGGATCGGCCCGGGATCGCCGCCAAGCTCTTTGGGGTCTTGGCAGGCGAGAAAATAAATGTGGACATGATCGTGCAGAGTATACACTCTGCTGGAGAGCTGGCGGACATGGCTTTTACGGTCGATCGACCGGATATGAAGAAAGCCGTTCAGGTTGTGGAGAAAGTGAAAAAAGAATTGAAAGCTGAAGGCCTGATCTCTGATCCGGATATCTGCAAAGTTTCCCTGGTAGGGATAGGGATGGTCAGCCAGCCCGGCACCGCAGCCAGGATGTTTGACGCCCTGGCTAAAGAGAAAATAAACATCCAGATGATCTCCACCTCGGAAATCAAGGTTTCCTGTGTGATCAAGAAAGAACAGGGAAAGAAAGCGGTACAGATCCTGCATAAGGCCTTCAACCTTTCTTAATATATGAATTGGTTAGTAATTATGTTCGGTTCCTATCTGTTAGGTTCCATCCCTTTCAGCCACATCTTTCCCAAACTCAAAGGTAAGGATATAAAGAAGGGGGGGACCAAAAATATAGGGGCCTCAAATGTCCTGGTCGTAGCGGGACCGTTCATGGGGGCCTTGGCATTGATTGGGGATATAGCCAAGGGTTATTTGGCTGTTTCCTTGGCGGCTTACTATTCTCCGAATCCCTGGCTGGGGGTTTTTGCCGGTATAGCTGCAATTGTCGGGCATGATTTTTCTCTCTTTCTGAAATTTAAGGGAGGGAAAGGCGTGGCCACGACCGGCGGAGTACTGATTGCTTTTGATCCGATTCTTGCATTCATCGTTTTTTTGCTCTGGATCTTATTGATCATTGTCAGCCGTTATTTCATTCCTTCGACCCTGATCATTGCAGCAAGCCTTCCGCTCATGATGTGGGTTTTGGGAAAAAGAATCGAATTTGTTATTTTCGGCGTTCTGGCATTTGTTTTGATATTGTATGCTCATCGAGAGGACATTAAACGATTAATCTCCGGAAAAGAGCTGAAAAGCTCAGAAGCGATTAAACATTACCTTGGAAAGTGATACAATGAATAAGTCGGGGTGTAGCTTAGCTTGGTAGAGCGCACGCTTCGGGAGCGTGAGGTCGCTGGTTCAAATCCAGTCACCCCGACTCTCCTTCGCTAAAGCTTCGGAGAGTTGGAGCCTGCCCTCCGAAGCTCGAAGAGCGAAGGAGGGTCACCCCGACCATTTTTAAACAAAAGGAGGAGTAAAATGAATAAAAAAGTGTTTTGGTTTTTGTTGGTCATGCTGGTTTTGGTTTTAGGAATTGTAGGTTGTGCTTCCCCAACTGTATCTAAAGGATTTTCTGCGGATTATGTAATCAAGTCTGGAAGCATGACAATGAAAGGAAAAATATATTTTTCTGGGGAGAAGTGGCGTACTGAGACTAAGCAGTACGGAAAGAAAGCGACAACGATCTGTCGTGCAGATAAGAACGTAATGTGGATAATATCGCCAGATCAGAAGATGTACATGGAAAGGGAGATTGATTTAGCTGAATTAAGCAGCTATATTGTAAAAATGCCTGGGGAAATCGAAAGAAAAAAAGTCGGCAGTGAAAGTGTAAGCGGAATTATGTGTGACAAATATAAGGTCACATATAAATTAACTGAAAAAGCCAGCCCCCAAACTATTTACCAGTGGGTTTCCCGGGATAATATTCCAGTAAAATTTGTTTCAGCGGATGGTTCTGTGTCTTCTATATATAAAAACATTAAAAGAGGAAAGCAGCCTGCAGCACTTTTTGAGCTTCCTGCTGGTTTTAAGAAGTTTGAAATGCCCAAAATGCCCAAGGGCGCTTATTAAGGCCTTTTACTTGACTTGATAAGCATTTCGCTGGTATACTTTTAATAGTCATGGATAAAAAATCTAAGAGGCAAAGACATTTTACCTTCATGATCGTCCCCCATGACCCCAACCGGAGAACCGTCAGCATAAAGATACCAGTTTTGTGGGTTCAGGCTGCGGTGATCTTATCTATATTTTCAGTTGCGGTGGTTGGCTCTTCGATTGTATATTCTTCTCTTCTGTCCCGGAGACTTGTCTATTACTCCCGCACCCTTGCCAAAAACCGCGAACAGCAAAAGGTGATCGATTCCTTTGTTCAGAAAACCAAGAAGGTCAACCGGGCCATCCTGGAGCTGGTCAGGGAAGACAATAAGTTGAGGAAACTCCTGGGCTTGAAGAGCTGGAAGAGCAAGGTAAGGCTTTATGCCGGGACAGGTAAATTCCAGGAAAAGACCGAGCAGATCTCAAATGAGTTTAAGATGGCGGACCAAAAGCTGGCGGAAAGAAGAAAAAGTCTGGAAGAGCTCAAAAAATGGGTAAGCGTTGTCCGCAGGCGCTATGCTTCCACCCCATCCCGCTGGCCGATCCACGGGAGAATTGTGTCCCGCTTTGGCTACAGGATTTACCCCTGGAGGGGGTTCCATACTGGTATGGACATCTCGGGACTTTACGGGGCGCCCATTCGGGCCACTGCAAATGGTGTGGTGTCCTTTGCGGGGTGGAGGAGAGGATACGGAAGAACGGTGATCATCAAGCACGGCTATGGGATTTCGACCCTTTATGCCCATTCTTCGAGATATGCGGTTAAGTCCGGGCAAAGGGTGAAAAAAGGGCAAATAATTTGTTATATCGGCAATACGGGTTATGTGACCGGGTCTCATCTGCATTACGAAGTTCGAAAATGGAATCGTCCAACCAATCCCGTGACTTATTTGAATCTTAATATCTTGACTGCCAGCAGAATATGGAGGCGATAATCCTCCTACGCCCTACGGGCTTCGGAGGATAAATTCTCCGAAGCTTTGATAAATCGGAGCGAAGGAGAATGGAGGCGATAAAAAATGGGAATATTTACTAAAGAAAAAAAGCCGATCGGTCATGGAGCAGTGGACAGCATTATCGGCGAAAAAGCGAAATTCAAGGGGGAACTGGTTTCTTCCGGAGCGGTAAGCGTGAATGGCGAATTTGAGGGTAAAATTACTTCAGAAGGAGAAATAATCATTGCCCGCGGCAGCAAAATCGTTGGGAATCTGCAGGGTGGGAGCATAATTGTCTCGGGTAAAGTGGACGGAAACATTAACGCTGAACAAAATTTGGAAATAACAAAATCTGGAAGAGTGCATGGAGACCTGGTGGGGGGGAGGATCGTCATCGAAGAAGGATCTTCTTACCGTGGAAGAGTAAAAGTTGAAGTTGGAGCGGAAGAAGCGAAAGAAGAATCTACGGTCGTGGAAAAAGAACCTGAAGAAAGCACAGGAGAGATCAGGCCGATTAAACCAATTAGCAGGAAGAAAACATCCCAGCCTCAAATCTTTTGATGGGAACCCTCTTTATTGTTGCGACCCCCATTGGTAATCTGGAAGATATCAGCTTTCGGGCAGTGCGCATTCTTTCGGAAGCGGATCTGATCGCGGCCGAGGACACACGACGAACAAAGGTCCTCCTTGCCAGATATAACATAAACACTCCCATGACCTCCTACCATAAATTCAGCATTAAATCCAAAAGCCCTTATCTTGTAAAACTTTTAAAACAGGGAAAAAACATTGCTTTGGTCTCAGATGCCGGCATGCCCGGGATATCGGACCCAGGCTATGAACTCATCCGAGAATCAATAGACCAGAATATCAGGGTAGAACCAATTCCAGGGCCTTCGGCAGCTATTACCGCT
>JAZFXQ010000144.1:0-4104 GCA_036448795.1 Candidatus Margulisiibacteriota bacterium
CGAAGGGCGGCGCCCATCCCCCCATTTTGTAAACCATGATATTGTTGAACGGTCGTATGAAATATATCCCCACCGCAGCCATCAGCAAATAAAGGGTGGTCAGATTGCCCAAAATATCCGGCAGCCATTTGTTCCATCTCGAAAATAACGGTATTACAAAGGCTACCAATAAAGGCACCGCAACAAATAAAGGTAAAAACTGCATCATTCTATCCTCTCAATCTCCGGATCTCTGTGATATCAAAAGTCCCATAGCGTTCGTAAATCCGCAAGGCGATCGCCACCACCAGTGCTAAAACCGCCAGACCGATCACGATCGCGGTCAGCACCAGCGCCTGGGGAATCGGATCCACATAGATCCAATCCGGTGCGGCCAGGTTAATAATCGGGGCATGCCCGCCGGTTTTATACCCCAGGAGCACCAGGAAAAGATTGACCGCATATTCAACAATCACCAGACCAATTATGATCTTTAAAAGATTCTTTTTAGTGACTATGCAGTAGAGTCCTATTAACAACAGGAGAAAGCATAAAAAGTAAACCATGCTATTCTTCCTTCCCCGGTTTTATTCTCAACATAATTAAAGCCATAAAAACCGCAAAAAGCGCCGCCCCGACCTTTATCCCGATCCCAATATTACAGATGGGAATGATCCCGGCACTCATAAGTTTGCCAGAAATTCCTTTGGGCAATAGATTGAAGAAGAAAAATCCCCCGGCAAATCCAAATAAAGCCACCCCTAAAAAGATCAAAGCACCCACACTTTCCAGGGCACTTGCCAGCCACTCTGGTAAAATCTTCAAAGAAACATTCTTGCCAAACGCCAGAGTCAATAAAACAAACCCGGATGCCAAAAGTACACCTCCAGCAAAACCACCTCCAGGCGTTAAATGACCATGGAGCACGATATACACGCCAAAGAGCATCACTATCACCCCAACAAACCTGGTTATGCTCTTAACGATGATGGTCATCCCCTCTTTCATCCCTCTTTGTCCTCCTCCTCAATTTTCTTCCTTCCCCTTTTGCGCAGAATAGCAATGGCGCCGACGACTGCGGTAAAGAGCACGGTTGCCTCACCCAAAGTGTCGTAGGCCCTGAAATCAAGCAGAACCGAAGCTACGCGATTCACCGCACCAGACTTTACAAGCGGTGAAAAATAATCCCTGGACACAGACATGAGGGGCTTACCAAATTCTGGAAGTGACCGAACTGCCCAGAATGAAAAAATACCAAGACCAATCACACAAAGAATGGAGATAGCCTGGCTAATAAGCTCTCTTTTTTCCCCTTTCATTTCAGTTACATCTCTTTTTATGCCGGTGGCTCGGATCAAGATGACCAGCACAATTATCTCTACAACCAATTGGGTGATAGCCACGTCCGGAGCGCGCAAAAAGAAGAAAACCACGCAGAGCGCAAAACCCACCACTCCCACCGCAACCACTGAGGAAAGGAGGCTGCGAATTTCAACCGCCACGATGGCCCCGATGATCATAAAGATCAGTAATAAATTTAGTTCGATCATATTACCTCATCAACACCCACAGCAAAATGACAACTCCCAAAAACATCCAGGCCAGATAAGTATGTAAAAGCCCGTTGTGCAGCCACTTCAGTATTCCAGAAAAGCCAAAGGTTATCTTGGACCCGATCTCATAGATATCGAAAAATTTTCTTTCAGAAATCCGATAAATCACCTTGAGCGGCCCCCAATTTCTTATGGTATTGTAAAAATCAACCCCGGAAACCTTGACCAATTTTTCATCCAGAAGTTCACCGCCAATGTAAGCCGGTTTGGGCGTAACCGCCTTTACCTTGCCAACCCAGTAAATTATCAGACCGATCAGCAGTCCCACAATGATCAACAAAGTCGCCAGGGTCGGGCTCCAGAAACCAGTATAAACAACCCCCTTGATCGAAGGCAAGATAAAATAGGCAAGCGGAAGCGCATAAGCAAAGACCCCAAAAATTAGACAAAGGGCCGCCAAAGTGAGCATAGGAAGCCACATTGTCCAGGGAACCTCTTTTGCCCGTGAAGTCACATCAGACCACTGCCCCAGAAAAGTGGCATGCATGATCTTCATAAAACTGGCAAGGGTTAAAGCACTCCCGAACATGGCTGCAACCAGCCAAATTATCCAATAGGGACTGCTTTTCCCAAGCTCGATCACTCCCTGATAAACCATCCATTTGGAAACAAAACCATTAAAGGGAGGCACGCCAGAAATAGACAAGGCCGCCACCAAAGCGGAAACAAAGGTCAATGGCATGAATTTTGCCAGCCCACCCAGGCGATCAAGTTCAGTTGTTCCGGTCCTATGTTCCACTGCCCCGCCGGTCAAAAACAAACAGCATTTATAAATAGAGTGATTAAGCATATGGAAAAGACCCCCGGCAATCCCCACCGGGATCCCGGTCCCGATTCCCAGAACCATGTATCCTACCTGTGAAACAGCATGGAACGAGAGAAGCTTCTTCAGATTGTGCTGGACAAGCGCCCCCATTACAGCGGCAATTATGGTAACTGACCCGATAATCAGTAGAAAGATTGACATAGCGGAATTGGGAACCACCCTAAAAATATCAACACAAATACGGGTCAGTAGGTAAATCCCAAGCAGTTTGTCTAGTGCTGCCGGGAGATAGGCCATGACCGGGGTTGGGGCTGGTTCGGCTGAATCGGGAATCCAGCTATGAAGTGGGATGGCTCCCGCCTTGGCAAAAGCCCCTGCTGCCAAGGAAAGAAAAGCCAAGATTGGAAAGATATTATTTAATGGCAATTTCATAAACCCGATTTGGGGACTTCCAGTCATCATCCAGACCAAGCCGATCCCCAACATCATGAGGGCGTCCGCTCCACCCACTATGATAAATGTCTTTTTGGCTGCGCTGCTGGCCTTCGGTCCACCCAGGCCGATCAGCATATATAAGGTGATCCCAAGAACTCCCCAGAAAAGGAGCAGCATTATATAATCATTCGCAAAAACCGCCCCTGCAGTGGCACCCAAAGTTATCAGTATATACCCATAATATTCGCCGAGGCGTTCTTTC
Organism: Candidatus Margulisiibacteriota bacterium; assembly: GCA_036448795.1. Taxonomy (GTDB): domain Bacteria; phylum Margulisbacteria; class WOR-1; order O2-12-FULL-45-9; family O2-12-FULL-45-9; genus JAZFXQ01. Next base: position 3,056 of record JAZFXQ010000144.1, read on the forward strand.
CCCTCCATGAATTTTATTGAATAAAGAACGATCAATAAGGTAAAAAATGCCGCAGCCAGAAAGATCCCGGAGCTAAGCACATAAGCACGCAGGCTCAGAAGTGCTGAAGCAGTTTCTCCGCCAAAGAAGATCATCCCTGCCAAGGCAAGCACCACGATCGAAGTCAAAAGCGCGATCCATCTTGCCAGCTTCTTAAAGATAAAGCAAAGCAAAGAAACAACTATCGGTATAAATATTACATAAAGTAATATGTTCATTTCCTAAACCTGTTCCTCATTTTCTCCGTTTTCTCCTGGCTGAGTTTTATTAAGTCCTCGCCAGTCAATAAGATCTTATCCGTGTCCGGATCAACCACTGCTATTCTTTCAGTACAACAGTAACAAGGGTCAACTGCCGCAGTGATCAAAGCCGCATCCGCGATTGATTCCCCAATGACTGTCTTCTTAAAGGATGGCACATTCATAAAGGAAGGCGCCCGAATCTTATGCCGCTCCGGATAATTCGTGCCATTGGATCTCACATAGTGAAAGACCTCTCCGCGCGGAGCTTCATGTATCCCAATTCCTTCACCAACACCAATTTCTCTAACCTCAGCATCGATCGGTCCTTTAGGCATAGTTTTCAAGCATCCCCGTATGATCTTAACCGATTCAATGGTTTCCAGAAGACGAACCGCTACTTTAGCAAAAACATCCCCACCCTCCATCACGATCATATCCCAGGGAATCTTATCATAGGCTGCATAAGGGTGATCTTTCCTGACATCGATTGCTACTCCAGATGGTCTGGCAGTTGGCCCCACCACACAGAGGTCAATCGCATCCTGTTTCTTTAAGATGCCTATGCCTTTGGTCCTGGCTTGGATAACTGGATCATCCATGACGGCCTTAACCAACATTGAGCAAAACTTTTCGACATCATCGATGGCTTTAAGCAATCCTGGAATATCTTGTTCTTTAATATCCCTTCTTACGCCGCCCACTTTGAACATGGCATAATGATTGCGATTGCCCGAAATAACCTCAAACATATCCAGAACCGGCTCGCGA
>JAZFXQ010000145.1:0-10285 GCA_036448795.1 Candidatus Margulisiibacteriota bacterium
CAAAAGCGTAGGAGTTCGAATCTCCTCCCAGGCATTACCCGGTTGACGAATGCAAGTTTTTCAGCTAAACTTTCGATAAAATTAAAGGAGGCAGCGTGACTGTTCAAGTTTCTCAAATCCAATCCCCAGAGCCTCGCCTGTTTCAGGATTCCTCTACCCAAAACAACCCTGACCTATCCTTTCAGCAATACCTTGAAGAAGAACAGAGGCGCCTGGCTTTCATCTTCTCCCCTTTTAGTCAATTTAATTTAAATTCCTGGTTCGCATATTCAGATTTCACCTTAAAAACTGACTCCCCGGCAAATAATGCCAATCTTTTCTCGGATATGGAGTTGGCCCCTACCGAAACTTTTGCTTCAAACATACAGAAAGAGCTCCCCGTATCTAACCAGGCCTCTGATCAAATGGCCAACTACTATTCTGCAAAATCAGTTCAGCCCATTCTACAAGACCTCCTCATGAAAACTGGCTGGCTGGTGCCGAATTTGGAAGCTTCCCCTCCTTTTTACCTGGCAGGGCTGGAAGGAAAACTGTTAAATAAGCTCGACTTACAATTTCTGGTTGATCAAATTCTATTACAGGTAAAAATAGTAAAAGAGAAAGGTAAAGTCGAATTGACTTTGGGCCTCAGACCAGAAAATCTGGGAGAAATTCTTTTAACTTTAACTTCCAAGTCCGGCATGGTCTCCATTCAAATTCAAGCTCCGGAAGAGACCAGAAAATTAATCGAGGCTGAGTTAAAAGAGTTAGAGTTAGCTTTAAAAAAGGCAAAGGTAAACTTGGCAGGAATTAAAATTCTTGCCACAAAGGAGGTCGGTAAAGATGCTTGATATGATGAGCCAGGCCAAAAATGCCATCGAGGCTTATAACACTGCCCTAAGAGCTTCATCTTCTAACATTGCCAACATGAATGTAACCGGTTATAAAAGATTAGATGTATCTTTTCAATCAATCTTTGAAAGAGTCTTAAACCGTGGAACTGCAGCTGAAGCTGGAATGGGAGGCACAAATCCCAGACAATTCGGACAAAGCATGGCTGTCTCAAACGTCTCTATTGATTTTTCTGCCGGAGAGCATGCGGATGGAGCCAACTTAGATTTGGCTATTTCTGGACAGGGACTTTTTATTGTCTCACCAGACGGCGGAAACAGTTATCTATACACCCGAGCTGGAAACTTTGAAATTGATTCCAATGGAAATCTAACCTCGAATGGTATGCAGCTCTACGGACTGGACTCTTCTGATAATCTAGTTGCCATAACGGAACTTTCGGGTTATGATCCCAATCTTCTAAGTTGGACAAGCGGCGGAAAATTAGTTCAATATAAGCCAAACACCGATTACACCGAGATAGATTTTGAAACTCCCTACCGAATTGCACTGACTTATTTCCCAAATCCGAGCGGGCTGGTTCAAGCACAAGGAACAGCTTTTGCTGAAACCCCCGCTTCTGGGAGTCCCGCCACAGCTCAAGCTGTCGGAGGAGCTCTGGGATCGGTCGATCCCAGACGTCGTGAACAATCCAATGTTTTTTATCTTGGTGAAACCATAGATGCTTTAGAGATCCAAAGAGCTATGAATGGAAACCTTACTGTAATCCGAATGGCATCGGATATGATCTCTCAGTTTATAAATAGGTTATCATAATTAAATAATTAAAAACAATTTATGTCGAGCGAGCGAAAGCGAGTCGAGATATGGCAGAACGACAGATAAGTAAACCTGAAATTGCAGCTCAAAAAAGGACCATAAAACTTGCTCCGGCAATTGGAGATTGGACTACCTACAGACCCCCTAAAGTTTTGGTTAAAAAAGTCAAGACCGGACTCTATGGTTTTGACAGATTATCAAAGGATGAGCTTAACCTCTTCCTCCTTATCCATTACCGCTTCATAGAACAACTCTTGAAGCGTTTTAAAATTGATCTGAAAATAGCAGTTGAGCTTTTCTCCGTAAACGTTGAACAAACCACCTATCTGAACTTTCTCAGAACTCTAACCGGACCGGTGGTTCAAGCAAAATTCATTATTCCAGGCCTGCACGATGCAATTTCTATTTTCTTTGATCTCCCACTTGCAAATTCCATCATTAACCATGCCCTGGGAAGCAACGATCTCGAGCCTCTGAACCGAGGACTGACTGATTCTGAAAATACGGTTTTTGCCACTACCCTTACCGACTATCTCCCAAATTTTGTTGCGGCTTTTGGAAATGTAATCCAAAGCCCTTCGTTTTCCATGGTCGGCTCCCCCGATGTTACCATTGACTCATCCATCAACACCTCGGCGACCTTTGTTAGTTTTAATGCCGAAGCAGCACTGGCAGATAATCCACCCGGAAGAATCCTTATGGGGTATCTGGGCAGCACCCTGAAAACTCTCCTGATAAAATATAAACAAATAGAAAAACAAAAATCATTGGACTTTTCCCGATTGGCCCCTGCCCTTCTTTCGCAGATCGCAGTTCCCGCCCAGATCACCCTGGGACAAACAAAGCTGACCACGACAGAGATAAAAGAACTCGAGGTTGGAGATGTGGTTTCTCTAGGAACAACCATCAATTCAGCCGTTCCGCTCAAGCTCGGAAATATTCTCAAACTTTTATGTCAACCTGGAATTAAAGACAAAAAATCCGCGGTACGGATCGCAGCGGTCAGTAAAGAGGAGAGATTCGAAGTCGCGCCGCCTCCGCTTGCGGCAGAAGAAAAAATCGAGGAAAAGCCGGAAGTCAAAGCTGAGGAGAAGCCAGAAGCCCCCGAAGAAGAGTTCGAAGAAGAATTCCCCGAAGAAGAATTCGAAGAGGAAGAAGAAACACCCGAAGAAGAAGAAGAAGATATACTGGGAGAGGAAGAAGAAGAATTTCCAGAAGAAGAATCATAAACCATGAACCATATTTATATAGGTTCATGGTAAAGGAGGAGAATAGAATGGAAGTAAAAAACGTTAAGTTTCCGGAATTTGGAGAAGGCGGAAAAGGAGAACAAATCGAACAAAAACTTTTGGGAGATATCCCGGTTCAGGCCACGGTTGAGCTCGGCCAAACCGAGCTTTCCCTTAAGGAAATCCTTGAGCTGGCGGAAGGTTCAATCATCGAACTGAACCGACTGGCAGGAGAACCCCTGGACCTCAAGGTCGGCGGTCAGCTCATCGCTCAGGGAGAAGTCGTGGCCATTGACGATTCCTACGGTCTGCGGATTACGAACGTGGTGATGAAATGACCCCGGAAGCGCTGGCCCTGCAACGCACCCCCATCATCACCTTTGGTTACATAATGCAGGTTTTCATCTCCCTGTTGGTCGTCCTTGCTTTCATCTATTTGATCGCTAAATATCTTCTACCAAGAATGAAAATAAGCGCCACTGGGAAATTGATAAAAATTTTAGATCGCGTCTATTTAGAACCTCAGATCTCTGCCTATATCCTAAAGGTTGGAAAAAGTGCCTGGCTGGTTGTTGCCAGCAATAAGCAGGTTGCACGCATAGATAAAATAGAAGAAGAAAGCCTGCCTGCCCTTCGGGCTGATGCCCGTCAGGGCGAAGCCGACAGGCAGGCTTGACGTTATAAATGAATAGAAAAAACCTCTTTTTCTTATCGATCTTCTCTTTGATCCAAGGAGCGGCTTTCGCACAAGCTCGCTCCCCGCTCGCTGCTCGCATTGACCTTCGCGATATCATGGCATCCCCTCAGTTCAGCAACAGCATTCAGCTGATCTTGGCTTTGGCCCTAATATCCTTGGTTCCCTTTTTCCTGATTTCGGTAACTTCTTTTCTGCGCATTATAATCGTCTTCGCCCTGGCTCGAACCGCGGTTGGCACCCAGCAGGTCCCACCCAACACAGTTATTGTGGGCCTGGCGCTTTTCATGACGGTCTTCGTCATGTCCCCGGTTTGGAAAGAAGTAAATGAAAGCGCCATCATTCCCTATAATCAGGGGAAAATAACACAGATAAAGGCCTTTGAAATTGGAATGAAGCCCCTGCAAAAATTTATGTTGAAGCAGACCCGGGAAAAGGATCTGGCATTATTTGTCCAGTTTTCACAGATTGAAACACCCAAATCAGCAGATGAAATCCCGATCTATGTCTTGATCCCATCTTTTATGATCTCTGAGCTCAAAACTGCCTTTCAAATCGGTTTTCTGCTTTTCATACCATTTATCATGATTGATCTAACCGTGGCAAATATTTTGCTCTCTCTCGGAATGTTCATGCTTTCGCCGGTCATGGTGTCACTGCCTTTCAAGGTGCTATTATTTGTCTTGGTAGATGGCTGGAATCTGATTTCTCGAGGACTCTTGATGAGTTTTAGATAATATGGGACAAGATTTCGCCGTACAAGTTGCGTATCAAGGGATTATCACCATACTTATGGTTTCGCTTCCCATTGTGGGGGTTGGACTCCTGGTCGGTTTTATGATCAGTCTTTTTCAGGCGGTTACTCAAATCCAGGAACAAACTTTGACCTTTGTACCTAAAGTGATTTCGGTGCTCCTCATGGTTGCCTTTACATCGCCCTGGATGATATCCATGATGATAGATTTCACCACCACCCTCTGGAGCACCATTCCAGCTATGGCGCGCTGACATGATAATCACTATCCAACAACTGGTGGTTTTCTTACTGATTATCGGTAGAATTGCGGGAGTATTCCTCCAGGCTCCCATCTTTAATTCCCGAAGCTTTCCGTTTCTCGCAAAAACTGCCATTGCTATTTGGATGTCAATCGTTCTCTGGTTTGTAACCCCGATCCATCAAACCTTACCTGAGAGCCTCTTTGCCTTTATCCTGGCCCTGATTTTCGAGATAGCGGTTGGTTTTATAATTGGTTTCATCATCAATATAATTTTCATCGCGGTCCAATCCGCAGGCGAAATCATGGATCTTCAGATGGGTCTCTCGGTTGCCACAGCCCTTGATCCGGTTTTTGGAGCGGTCATTTCGGTTATTGGAAGATTGGCATTTTTCCTTGCTTTGATCATCTTTATTATGGCAGATGGTCATCATTTGATCCTCTCTGCCCTTCATCAAAGCTTCACCGCCCTTCCGGTCGGGAAACTGGCAAATTTTTCATCTCCAAATCTGGCCATGCAAATTATCGAGCTCGGTTCGACCCTCTGGTTAACAGCCATCAAGCTGGCTGCTCCAGTCATTCTTTTGATCTTTTTATCTGATTTTACTTTTGGTATTGTCTCTCGGGTAGCGCCTCAGGTAAACGTATTTATGCTCGGTTTCCAGGTAAAACCATCACTGGGACTCCTGGGGATCTTAATGACCCTTCCGTTCATTGTCAAATATATAAATAGACTGCTTGGGTTCATGATGGAGCAGCTGATTTTGCTGGCAAACACCATAAAATAGATCGAGGAGGATAATCCGTGGCCGAAGGCGGAGAAAAAACTGAAGAACCGACGCCGCACCGACTAAGGGAAGCACGAGAAAAGGGGCAGGTTGCCAAAAGCCGCGAGATCACGGTAGCTTTTGTGCTGCTCCTCTCCTACTTCCTTTTCCGATACCTGGGCGAATCTATGTGGATGAATTTGACCGAATCTGCCCGCGCCATCCTTCAACTTATTCCTGAAGCTACAAACTTTAATCTCTCGCTTGCAGGATACACACTCCTTCTGGCTCTTCGGGGATTAGCTCTGGTGGTCCTTCCCATCTTTGGGATTGCCTTTCTCTCGACCTTTATAGCCGAAGCCTTGCAAACCGGTTTCATGTTTTCCTTTGACCCCTTAACCCCCAAAATCGAACGCATTAGTCCTCTGCAGGGTTTCAAAAAAATGTTCTCATTGCAAGGATTGGTGGAACTTATTAAATCCTTGATCAAAATCGTGGTTGTCTTCTATATCGCCTGGAATGCTGCCAAGGAAGACCTGCCCTACATCGTTGTATTGATCGAGGCTCAACCCTGGGACGCGATTGTTTTGGGAGGTTCCATCGCCTATAAGATCGTTATCCGGGTCGGCCTTTTCTACGTGGCGGTTGCCTTTCTTGATTACCTTTATCGACGCTGGGAATACATGAAAAATCTCAAGATGAGCCGGCAGGAAGTAAAGGAAGAATACAAGCGCCTCGAAGGAGATCCACTGGTTAAGCAAAGGATGCGTGATCTGCAACGGCAGGTAGCTTACCAGAGAATGATGTCAGCTGTTCCCCAGGCAGACGTGGTCGTCACCAACCCCACTCATATCGCAGTTGCTTTAAAATATGACACAAAAAAGATGAGGGCTCCTCTCCTGCTTGCCAAAGGCGAACGAAAAATAGCTGAAGAGATCCGGCGTATTGCTGAATCACATGAAATCATCATCGTTGAAAACGAACCCTTGGCCCGCTCCATTTATCGCACTACCCGGATCAATCAGGAGATGCCGGCAGAGCTTTACCAGGCTGTGGCTGAGGTCCTGGCTTATGTCTACAAAATAAAAAGAGACCGCCAAGCAAGAAAAAAAGCGTCTATTGCCTTAGCTCCACGCTAGGGGTATAATTGCCCAGATGGCAATTCCCGGTTTTGATCTAAAAATTATAAGAAATCTCTTTTCCGCCAGCGACTTCTTCGTGGCCCTGCTCCTGGTGACCATTATCGCCCTGATGCTTATTCCCCTTCCCCCGTTCATTTTAGACATTTTGATCACATTGAATATCGCCTTTTCTTTAGTAATTCTACTGGTGGCCATGTATCTGAAAGAGCCACTTGAATTTGCAGTTTTTCCTTCGATTCTTTTGATTATCACTGTTTTGCGCCTGGCCTTAAACATCGCAGCCTCCAGATTAATTCTAACCCTGGCTTTTGCAGGTGAGGTCATAGCCGCTTTTGGAGACTTTGTGGTCGGGGGAAACTACATTGTGGGCGCCATCATTTTTATGATCATCACCATCGTAAACTTTGTGGTCATCACACGTGGATCAGAGCGTGTGGCAGAGGTGGCTGCCCGTTTTACCCTGGATGCCATGCCTGGAAAGCAGATGTCTATCGACGCTGACTTGAATGCCGGACTGATCGATGCCACTGAGGCACGCGCTCGAAGAAGAAAAATCGAGCGCGAAGCCACCTTTTTCGGGTCCATGGACGGAGCGAACAAATTTGTACGCGGAGATTCAATTGCCGGGATCATTATTGTTCTGGTAAATCTTATTGGAGGGATCCTGGTGGGCTGGCTGCAGAGGGGATTGGGGATTATGGAAGCCCTTTCCACTTTTGCCTTGCTCACAATCGGCGCTGGCCTGATAGCCCAGGTAACCGCTCTACTGGTTTCAATTGCCACCGGTCTGGTAATCACCAAATCCGCCTCCGAGATGAGTTTGGGAACCGATGTGGCCAGTCAGCTTTTTGCTCAACCGCGTGCCTTTGCTTTTGTATGCATTATTCTCGGTCTGTTCGCTATCGTCCCCGGGATTCCCACTATTCCATTCCTGATCCTGGCGACCCTCTCAGGCGTTGTGGCTTTAGTCATGATGCGCGCCCAAACTGCTAAAGAAGAAGCCAGCGTCGTGACTGAAGAAGTCTCAGCCAAGGATGTACTTAAAAAGCCAGAAAGTATTCTTGGAACTTTGGGGCTTGATCCGCTCTCTCTGAAAGCTGGAAGAAATTTAATCCCCTTGATTGATCCGGCTCAAAAGGGGCCGCTTCTCGAGCGCATCACCCTCATCCGTTATAACATCGGACAGGAATTAGGGTTCGTTATTCCCGGAGTGCGGGTCATGGATGACTTAAGCCTTCCTCCCGACCAATACATAATTGAAATACGGGGCACCAAGGTATCGGCCGGAGAGATCAAAATGGGACATCATTTAGTAGAACTTCCCCTGGCTCAGGTAAAAGCTAAAAAACTCACCGGGATCGAAGCCAAGCATCCCTTAACTGGTGATCCGGTGACCTGGGTCGCGGATGAATCCCTTCCCGAGCTGCAAAAACTGGAGATCACCGCCAAACCCCCGGTGGATGTCATCTCAGAACACTTCAGCGAGATCATCAAGCGCTATGCAGACGAGATCATGACGCGCCAGAATGTGCAGTCCTTGATTGAGTTGGTCAAAAACACGAATGCCGCCATTGTCCGCGAACTTATTCCAGATCTCTTATCTCTCGGACAAGTCCACAAAGTGCTGCAGCTTTTGGCGCGAGAACGGGTCTCCATCCGGGACCTTTCTACCATCCTGGAAAGGCTAGCCGATTACGCACACCTTTCGAGAGACATCAACATCCTGGCAGAATATGTAAGGCAATCCCTGGCCCGGCAGATCTGTGAACAATACACCGACAAAGAAGGAGTAATTACGGTAGTGACCATTGATCCGTCCCTGGAAGAAACCCTGATCGGCTCAATTCACCAATCAGAATATGGGTCCTTCTTGGCCGTTGACCCGAACGTAGGCGAAAAGATCTTAGTTCAGATCTCTGGACATATCCAAAATTTCAGGAGGATGAAGCTTAAGCCTGTCATTCTTTGTTCTCCGCGGCTGCGTCCCCACTTCAAGCGCTTTATTGAACGCAGTTTCCCGGACCTGGCTGTCCTCTCTTACAACGAGATCGTTCCGCAGGTCAAGGTCCAGAGCATCGGGATGATTTCGACCGAATGATGAAATTTTTCAGGTGGGCTGACGATAATCACTTGAGGGAAAGCAATGCCGAATTTAGATAATTTTGAAGAAAAACTGGAAAAGTTGATCGATCCTAATTTAAGCGCGAAAGAGCTCGCGGAACGCATTGTGACCGCGGCTCTGGAGAGCGAATTCGGGAAGAGCTTTACTTTATCCCGCGGTTTTGATAAAATGGCAAATACTTTAGCGGATTCGATCGTCACCAATCCGGAGCTGCGTCGACAAGCCTTAGCCGTCGCCAGTCTTTATATAAAGAAAAACCGTGACAGTAAGAAGGATATCACGAAAAGAGGTTAGAAAAGCCCTTGCCCCGGGTAGAATGCCCGAGGCCGTTCCCTCTGGAATTCCCCCGGTCCTGCGCGCCTCCTGGAAATTCGCAAGAAACACCGCCAAACGCTTCAACCGGGAACTCTTAAAAGACCGCATGAACGAATTCTTGAAAAAACTGGCAAAGAGATTCGTATGATCCGGAGAAAAGAAGTCGAAGATCGAATCGTTTCCATTCTTGGCGAAGAGTATTTAAAGTTCTCCAAAGAGACCCTGGAAAAATACGATCCCCAGATAAAAGCCACGGTGCGCTGGTATGTATCTTCTCTGCCCCGCCACATTGCCAGCTCTGAGGCAGGCGACCTTGAATCTGAAGCCAAGCTGGCTTTCATGGATTGCCTTAAAACCTGGGATCCCCGCAAGGGGGAGCTCTGGCCCTATGTTTCGTTCCGTCTGAAAGGCGCCATGCAGGACTACCTGCGCAAGCGGGGCTCTGATCCGGTAGCCGGACTCTATGAATACATCACCTCGGCCGCCAATGTCTACATGGCTTTTAATAAAAAATCCATCGCGCATGAGGAAATAGATAAGACCCTCCACCTCGACTCCGCCATGAAGGATTTTTCTGACAAGGAAAAAGCGGTCATCGAAGGATATTACCGGAAGGACAAGACCTTCAAGGAGATCGGGCGTGATATCGGGCTTTCCGAATCACAGGTCAGCCGGATCTGCAAAGATGCGACCACCAGGCTCAGAAAAGCTTTGCGCTCAGAAAATAAAGAGTAGCCTTCTTACCCCTTGACTTTCCCACACAAAGGAATAAAATAGAAACTGAAAATTATGATCAACAAAAAATTATTAGCCCTGCTGCAGTTCGTGCTTGCCATTATTTTATTCTGGGCATTCTATTTTCCAATTTCTCCGGGCTTTTATTTTATAACATTTCTAGCAACTTTGTTCTGGAGAGACTCCTTCATGGAGATGATAACCGGAAGAAATTTTCTCGACACAACTATTTTTAGTCTGCGTTATGGGCAGATCATTTTTGTTTCTTTGATCGGGATCTATTTTGTCGCAACCCTTATCTTACTGGCTTATATCCTCTGGAAAGCAAAAACGAATATCTTCAGCAAGGAAATGAAAAACTCCTGATTTTGAAGCGTTTGAGGGTCAGGTTAACGGCTAAGCAGGTAATGGCAATCTTATTAAAAAGGTTGTTCCGTATTTTCCGTCACTTTCTGCCCAGACTGCTCCGTCATGCCCCTCAACCAGCGATTTTACAATGGATAAACCAAGCCCTTTGCCTTCAGTAATCTCAACTGCTTTGGGCAAGCGGGAAAAGCGCTCAAAAACAGATTCAAGACTATCATGTGGTATGCCATATCCCGTATCAATCACTCTTACTTCAGTGAATTTGGGTCT
>JAZFXQ010000146.1:0-17492 GCA_036448795.1 Candidatus Margulisiibacteriota bacterium
CGGGGTCGGCCTTATCCTGCTGGGGCTTAACACCATCCGCTTCGTGATCGGCATCAAGACGGCGTGGGTTACACTCGTCCTGGGTATCGTGGCCCTGCTGGCGGGTATGGCGGGTGCTGTGGGGATCGAACTTCCGATCTTCCCCATCATCCTGGTCATCATCGGCGTAAGCATCATCTATGATGTGCTGACCAAGAAAAGCTAGTCTCGGGCGCCTACCTACCGAGCCTTCGCGGCCGCCGCCCGCCAAACTTCCTGCGCGGCTTAAAGCTCCTGACTACCGGCGCTTCAAAACCCGCATGGCTGATCTCAGGATGCTTTGAGACCGGCAGCGCCTTGCCCATCAGGCTTTCGATCGCGCGCACGTCGCCGCGCTGATCAGGTGTGGCAAAAGATATGGCGCGGCCTTCAAGCTCCATCCGGCCGGTCCGACCAATACGATGCACGTAGTTTTCCGTGTCGTCCGGCAGGTCGTAGTTGATCACCAGCTCAATGCCCTTGACATCGATCCCCCGGGCCGCGATATCCGTGGCCACCAGGATCCGGTACTTGCCTGACTTAAAACCCTCCAGCGCTTCCCGGCGCTGAGCAAGGGATCGGTCGGAATGGATCTCCGCCGCATTGTGCCCCGCTTGCCGCAGCCCTCTGGTGATGCGGGAAGCGCCCCTCTTGGTGCGGCTGAAGAGCAGGACCGAGCCGCGGTATTGCTCAAGCAGCTTGAGCAGCAGGACGCTCCTTTCCTCTTTCTTGATGATGAAGAGCTCCTGGATGACGTTCTTGGCCGCGGTCCCGGAACGGGCGATCTCAACGCTCACCGGCAGCTTCATGTGTTGGGCGGCGATCCTGACGATCTTTTCCGGGATGGTCGCGGAAAAGAGCATGGTCTGCCGGTCCCTGGGCATGTGCTGAAGTATCTTTTCGATCTGCGGCGCAAAACCCATGTCCAGCATCCGGTCCGCCTCGTCCAGCACCAGGATCCTGATATCATTTAAATGGATCTTTCTCTGGCCCACATGGTCGATGAGCCGGCCGGGCGTGGCGATGATCAGGCGCGGGTGCCGCTGCAGGGCCTTTATCTGGTGGTACATGGAAGCCCCGCCGATGAGGACCGCGCTGCGCATGTTGAATGAATGCGCGATCTTCTGGAGCGCTTCATCCACCTGCAGGGCAAGCTCGCGGGTGGGAACCAACACAAGCCCGCGCCCCGGCCCCTGGGCCAGGCGCTGGATCATGGGAATGCCAAAAGCCATGGTCTTGCCGGTGCCGGTCTGAGCCACGCCGATAATATCCTTGCCTTCGATGCCGATCGGGATAGCCTTGTACTGGATCGGGGTCGGGACCTTGAATTTCATCCGCTCAAGCAGCTCAAGTATGTTCGGGGCAATGCCCAGACCGTAAAAACTGGCGTTCTGCTGACTTTGGTGCTTCATGGTTTTGCTACCTCTCTGCAGGATATTGTCGCATTGGGGGACGGAGATGTCAACGACTCCCTGATCGCTGATCAGATCTTCAAGAGCCTCCGCAGATCTTCTACATCATAGCGGCGGGAGGGGTAATCCCGGATATTATAGTTATTCTGACAGCGTGGAAAAAATCTTTCGAGATCTATGTTGGTATTTCTTCCCAGAGCGCGAGCGAATTTGGCCGCTTCATTTGGAGCGCTAAAACGCAGCAAGCTTTTTCCTGCTATTATAAATGCTTTTTTGTAAAATTCGCCTTCCTTTAAGAACTCAGCCTTGAAAACATCGACCGCGGTTGACGGGCGAAGCAATTCAAAAAGCGCCCCCAGATAAAAGGCCGGGTTAAAGGGTGGAAAACCAAATGCTTGAAAGGGCCGATCTGTCGCATTTTTCCGGTAGAATTCAATGGGGAAGAGAGCCTTTCTTGCGGCGGTCATGATCTCCGGATGAAAATCCGTACCCACCACTATTTCCAAAATATGAAACGCAACCGACCGATATCCTTCTCTTATGGTATCCGCATACTCTTTAACGTCTGCAAGATTGGTCTCAGGCCGCTTCTGGCTTATTTTGATCAGGTCTTTATTAGGAAGCGGCGGATGGGGTAGTTTGGTCTTTTTTTCTTTTTTCTTTTTTTGTGTTTTCTTCCCGGCTTTCTGCGGCTTCTTCTTTGGTTTAGCTTCAACTTTGGGAAAAATTTTTGTCGGCAGTTCCTTCAGAAGACGCTCTACCTTATAATTGCGGAACTCGCCCTTTTTGATCGGGATGAGCTTCTGTAAATCCCCGAGAATCTCCAAGGCCCCTTTTCGATCAGCTTGATTAAGCGCCAGCATGAATTCGGCTGCTTTGACCGGCTCGCTGAAACACAAGAGGGTCTCGCCCGCATTTTTTTGCGCCAGCCAGGCAGACTCTCTCTTATCCAGTGAATATTGCCTCCAGAAAAGCTCGACCGCGATCGGCTGCGGGAGGACCTCAAAAAGCGCCCCCAGAAAAAACGGTTCGGGTGTTTTTACAAATCCCATTTTTTCGAACGGCTTCATGTCTAATTTGTCAGAAGAGATATAGAGCATGACCTTTCTGGCCGCATCCAGGACCTCAAACTTGTAATCTGAAGCGATGATGACATTGACAATTCTTGCAACTGAAACATACTTGCCCTGACTTATTTCGGCAGTCTCGTCTCTGATATGGAAAACGCGGGTGTGAAGCGGGGTTCTCTCGATATCTTTTTGTATTTTCAGAAAAGAATTCGGATATCTCGGCACTCCATTTATTGAGCCCGTTGTTTTACCTGTTTTTATCATAGATGCTCACCATGAATATTTCGTGCGCTTTGCAGGAAAATTTCAGTAAAATGGCAAATGCGAGGCAGACAACTTCTCGGATCTGTGAAATTTTTCCCAAAAATCTCCGAAGAAAATACGGAGACACGCTATGAAAATATATCTCATGAGTAGCAGTGGAGCATCAGGAACTGCAAGGCGAGCAGCTCCTCCTGCTTTGGAAAAGCAGTATAAGAAGATAAGAAATAAATATTCTCGCGATGGAGTTATAAACTTTATCTGGAGAAAAGACACTGCGTTCTTAAGAGACTACTATATTACTGTTAAAAATATCGTCCACATGATCGCCGCCTATGGGCTGGATGAAGAAATGATAGATGCGGCGCAGAGGATCACGGGACTTATCAAAGCGGATAAGATCGATCTCAAAAGGTCCTACCGACACTTTAGTTTTGAATTAACCAGAATACACCCTACTGAACTTGGAATACTCTACGAGATCTTGCCCAGGGATGTCGCGTTCAAGCTTTTTGAGCATGAGTATTTTGTTCCGAACAAGCAAAAAATGGTTGTTGCAAATAAACTATTGCTCTGTTTCAGCACAGCTCAACAAGCAGCTGATTTTCTCTATGACCTCTGGAGCAAATATCCCAACCAAACCGATGCTATATTGCACCGGGGCCCCCTGTCAGAAGACTTTGCCTTTCGCCGGTATGAAAGAAGCGAGTTTTTGAGGGAGTTTGCTTTGCTCAAAATACCCGAAATAAAATAGGACACGGATCTAACAAGTTTGAATTTCATAATCTTATCTGCTAAAATCACTTCCAAATGGACTTATTCTCAAACGAACCAGATCTGCTCGATCTTCCCTACGACGAAGTCAAAGCCATCGCAGAAAAATGCGAAAAATGTTCTCTGTCAAAAGGTCGTAATAAAGTAGTTTTCGGAAATGGCCCTGTTCCCTGCGACCTGATGCTTATCGGCGAAGCTCCTGGAGCGGAAGAAGATGCGCAGGGCCTTCCGTTTATTGGCCGCGCAGGACAGCTTTTGACCAAGATCCTGGAATCGGTCGGGATCAAACGACCGGATGATATCTACATTACAAATACCGTGAAATGCAGACCACCTAATAACCGGGCGCCGCTTCCCAAAGAACAATCCGCCTGCGCACCGTACCTGGAAGTCCAGATCAAACGCGTTAAACCGAAAGTAATCCTCTTGGCCGGCGCTCCGGCAGTTCAGGCTATTCTCAAAAGAGATGAGCCCATGTCCAAGCTCCGCGGGCAATGGATGAAACTTCCCGGGACCAATATTTCGGTCATGCCCATCTTCCATCCCGCTTACCTCCTGCGCAATCCCCAGAAAACCAAGGGTTCACCCAAATGGCACACCTGGCAGGATATGCAGGAGGTTAAGCACGCGCTGGAGTATCACCGCAAGGTCGCGGAACTTTCTAAGGAGCCCGAAGATTGAGCAAGGTTTTCTTCACCAAAGACACGTCCCAAGTTGATAAATTATTTGACCAAGCCGGGCTTGGAAAGATAATTGCCAAGGATGACTTTGTGGCTCTCAAGATCCACTTTGGGGAGCGGGGTAACCATGCCTTCCTCAAACCCGAGCGGGTCAAAGATCTGGTCAAAAAAGTTAAAAAATTGAAAGGAAGACCGTTCTGGACCGACGCCAACACCCTCTATAGAGGAGGAAGAATGAACACCCTGGACCACCTCCAGACCGCCTTTGATCACGGATATACCATTGGCAAGACCGGAGCGCATGTTTTGATAGCGGACGGACTGGATGGAAAAACTCATAAAGAAATCGCTGTGAACCATAAGCATTTCAAGAAACTCTTTGTGGCCCCGCTCATCCTGGATGCGCAGGCACTCATCGCGGTTTCCCATTTCAAGGGACACGAAGTGACCGGTTTTGGGGGAGCCATAAAAAACATCGGCATGGGGCTTGGCAGCCGGCTTGGAAAACTAAAGATGCATCAGGAATGCAAAGGCTGCCCGGAAATAAAGACCTGCCGTAGAAATATCAGCCTTGAAGCCTGCTGGGTCGGCTCTCCCGATCTGGTACAGGAAAAGATGGCTGAATACGCAGCTGGTGTAGCGGGAAAATTCAAGGACAAAGCGGCCTATATCAATTTTATCACGGATGTCTCGGAAAACTGCGACTGCCTGGACTCCAACTCTGAACCGATCGTTCCGGATATCGGCATCCTGGCCTCCTCCGATCCGGTGGCGATCGATCAGGCCAGCATTGACTTGGTGAATAAGACCGAAGGAAGGATCCAAGCCGATGATAAGTTTAAAAAACTCTGGCCGAAGGTGAATTGGGAAACACAGTTGAGCTATGGCGAAGAGATCGGGTTGGGGTCGCGAAAATACGAATTGGTCACAATATGATACACGATTTGATCAAAGACAAGCAGTTCCAGGAACTGGAAAAGGAATATAAATTCCTGGCCCGCGCGCGGGGGGAAACGCTGGATAAACTTGAATATGTCGTTTTTGACATCGAAACCACCGGCCTCGAGCCCACCCAGCATGAGATCACCGAGATCGGCGCCCTGAAGATCAAAGGAGAAGAAGTCCAAAGTATGTTCAGCTCACTTATCCGACCGACCTCCCCTATTTCTCTCGAGATCACGAACATCACCGGAATTGACGATGAGATGGTCAAGCACTCCCCTTCTCTAAGAGAAGTTCTGCCGAAATTCATTGATTTCGTTGCTGACTCGATCCTCATCGCCCACAACGCTGAGTTCGATGTGTCATTTATTAAACAGAACTTAAAGAAAATCAGTGATAAAGAATTGAGCAACAATGTCATCTGCACGGTCAGGATCGCGCGCTATCTCATCCCCAACCTTGAGAATTTTAAACTTCATACCGTTGCCACCCATCTCGGTATCCCGGTCGAGAACCGCCACCGAGCCATGGGGGATGCCGAAGCCACCTATCAGATCTGGACCAAATTCCTTCCCCTGCTCAAGGAAAAGGGGATCACCAGCAAACGCGAGCTTGACGATTTAGTCTCGCGGTTGTAGGATAAAAACATGGATTTTATACAAGAGCTTTGGAACAAAGCCAAAAGGCTGAACAAGACCATCGCTCTTCCGGAAGCGGATGATCCTCGCATTCTCAAGGCAACTGAATTAATTCTCAAAAGCAAATTAGCCAAGATAATTTTGGTCGGCAGGGAAGAAGAAATAAAGAAAGTAGCCGCAGAAAATGACATTGACATCTCTTCCGCTCAGATCGTCACCCCGCGCGATCATCCAAACCTTGATAAATACACCCAGATCCTCAAGGAAAAAAGAGCGCATAAGGGAATGACTATTGAAAAAGCAAGGCATTTGCTGGCCGATGACTATCCCTACTTTGCGGCCATGATGGTTTCCCAGGGAGAAGCGGACGGCATGCTCTCCGGAGCGACCCATTTCACCGTGCATACCATCCGCGCCGCCATCAACTGTATCGGCAAAGCAGAGGGACAGTCCATCATTTCCAGCTTCTTTGTGATGATCCTTTCCGAGAGAACATTTGTTGAGGACGGGATCCTGTTCTTTGCTGACTGCGCCGTAAACCCCCATCCGGATGCCGAGCAGCTGGCGGATATTGCTCTCCAGACCGCGGATTCCTATTCAAAATTGATCGGAAAAGAACCTCGGGTTGCCATGCTCTCCTTCTCCACCAAGACCTCGGCGGTCCATCCGGACGTGGACAAGGTCATCAAAGCCACCGAGATCGCCCAAAAGAAAAGACCGGATCTGCTTTTGGACGGAGAGCTTCAGCTGGACGCGGCCCTGGTTCCTAAAGTCGGGCAGAGAAAAGCGCCCAAAAGCCCGGTCGCGGGCCGAGCAAATATCCTGATCTTTCCGGATCTGGACGCGGGAAATATCGGTTATAAACTTGCTGAACGTTTGGCCCACGCCCGCGCTTTCGGCCCCATCTTTCAGGGCGAAGCCAGACCGGTCAATGATCTTTCTCGTGGTTGCAGCATCGATGACATCGTGAATGTGGTGGCGCTGACCGCGGTGCAGGCACAGTAGACTTATCCTTCTTTTATTTTAACAGAACTTTCCTTTGCGATTTTAAGAGAGGTTTCGTTCCACTCATTTCGCGGCAGTGAATTTAGAACTGCCAAGGCCCTTTGGTACTGACCCATACCATAATGCGCAGTTGCCGCCAAATTATGCGCCTTGATACCCCAATCCTGGCTCCGCAATTCTGCCAGTTCATCTAAGGCTAATGCATATCTTTCGTTAACAATATGTAATTCAGCTTTTTTACACTGAGCTTCTATTTTACATTCATTAAGGAGGCTTGCTTTTAAATGACGCATGGCATAATTCATTTCGCTCGGTGGTACAGCATCTAATAATACGAAAGCGATTTCAAATTCACCTAATCCATAATGCGCTTCGGCCGCCAATCCAACAATGGTTTTATTGTTCCAGTGATCAGACGGCATTTCTGCTGATGCATCTAAACTTTCCCTAAAGCGCCCCAATTTATTCAGCGCTTTTAATTTGACGCGATAGTGGATGTCATTCCAGTTGATCTGTGAGGGCATCGAATCTATCAGCTCAAGCGCTGCCTTAAATTTACCCAATTCAAAATTAGCGAACCCGGCAATTTGATAGAGCGTCCCATTCCACTTTTCGCGCGGGACCTGCTCTAAAATCTCGAAAAGTTTTCTTTGTTTGCCCGCCTTGTCAAGCTCCATCAGATAGATTGTCAGATCATGCAGCTCATGACTGCGGTAAAAAAACGCGCTTTCCCTGATCGCCAGACGAACCTCAGCGGGATATGTTTCGACAAGTTTCCTGAGTTTTCTAAAATGGCCCCTTTCCATTCCACGCAAAGCTGGAGAATATTTTTTCCCATGAGCCCTACCCATCTTTGGCTTGAGGTAATTATAATAGGCCACCCGCATTAACGGGCAATGCGCTCCGGTCTTTGGACATTGTATACTCATACCGTATAATCTTCGACAATATTTTCAACAAATTTCATTTGAATAAAAAACTCCCAACAGGTAAAATAAATACAATATGGGCAAAGAAATCCTAGAAAAAACCTTAAGAAAACTAAAGTGCCGGGATATCGATCAATTTGAGGTATTTCTCTCTTCCTCCAAGGGTCTTAAAATCGATGTTCTTAACCAAGGGGTTGAATCAATTGATGCAGTGGACGATATTGGATGCGGGATCAGAGTTATCAAGGATAAACGACTCGGTTTTACCTATACCTCGGATTTTGATGAAGAGGTCCTGGAAGAGACCATTGACCAGGCCATCGAAAACGCAAAAAGTTCTGAAGCAGACGAATTCAATACCCTTCCTAACAAACTAACAAACCAACCAACCAACCAACTTGATCTATTTGACCCCAAGATCAGTAAAACTTCGGTCAAAGAAAAAATAGAACTGGCCCTGAAGATCGAAGCATCAGCCTATAAAACGGATAAGAAGGTAAAGAAAACAGAAAAGGTTTCCTATTCTGATTCAGAAAGCGAGGTCTGGATCGTAAACTCGAACGGCGTGAGCGTAAATTATAAGGCCAATTACTGCGGCGGGCATGCGGATGTGATCGCAGTCCAAAACGGCGAGATGGAAGCTGGCTTCGGACTGGATTTCGTAAAGAAATTCGATGATTTCAAACCGGAGAAAGCCGGAGAGGAAGCAGCTAAAAGAGCGGCGGGACTGCTGGGAGCAAAACCCATTCCCAGCCAGAAGCTCCCCTTGCTCATTGACCCCTTTGTCGGAACACAGATCCTGGAAGTCCTGGCAAATGCTCTTTCTTCAGATGCGGTCCAAAAAGGAAAATCACTCTTTGTGGACAAACTGGGAAATGAAATCGGCTCTGAAGTTTTGAGCATCATCGATAATGGAAGATTGCCGAACGGTTTGGTCTCTGCTCCTTTTGACGGCGAAGGGGTGCCAACCCAGGAGACAAAACTGATCGAGAACGGGATCTTAAGAAATTTCTTTTTCAATACTTACACAGCAAATAAAGGGAATAAAAAGTCGACGGGAAACGCGGTTCGAGGATCGTTCAAATCCTTGCCAGGCATTGGTCCGACCAATCTATATATTCCGGCCGGAAGGCAACCCCTAGATGAGATGATGAAAGGGATCCCGAAGGGACTCTACATCCAGAGAGTTATGGGAATCCACACTGCCAACCCCATCTCCGGCGACTTTTCCATCGGCGCCGCCGGGTTCATGATCGAGAATGGGGAAAAGACCTATCCGGTGCGGGGGATAACCATCGCAGGAAATCTGATCGAGATGCTGAAGGCGATCGAGGCAGTAGCTTCCGATCTCAGATTCATCACCAACGTTGGGTCCCCTACTCTGCTTATTTCAGGGATGACTGTGGGCGGACATTAACATGAGACAAGTTTTTTCGCGTCACTCGAAGAGCTTTTCAAGCCGCTCTCTGGTCAGCTTTAAGAGATTTTCAAGCGATATATCCTGAAAACTGCGGCGGTCTCTTAGCCAATCCAGATGCTCCTTGATCTCATCCAACCCCTTCCTGATCTTTTCAGCCCTTTCCCTAACAAGATTCAGGCTGGGACTCGAATTCCTCAGCCGGGCAATTCTTTGGTTAACACCCTTAAGCCAGGTCCTGACCTTTCTAAAATAGCGATTAGCCTGGCCGCGGTTCACACTGAGCTTGTGCCTGATCTGTGGAAATAAGGTTATTTTCATCTCAATTATTTATCGACACATCTTCCATAAATTTCATTGAAATATAAGTATTTTTAGTGGTAAAATAAAGGCTCGACTGGAGGAAATAAAATGACCCGAAAAATTAAGATATTTGATACTACGCTCAGGGACGGTGAACAGTGCCCGGGCGCTTCCATGAATCCCAAGGAAAAAATGGAGGTTGCAAGGCAGCTTGCCAAGCTCAATGTGGATGTGATCGAGGCCGGCTTTGCAATTGCCTCACAGGGAGACTTCGATGCTATCAAAGCTATCGCCCAGCACATAAAAGGCCCGCAGATCTGCTCGCTGGCCCGCACCAAAAAAGAGGATATTGAGCGTGCCTGGGAGGCAGTTAAATATTGCGATAAGCCCCGGATCCATACCTTTATCGCCACCTCTCCCATCCATATGGAAAAGAAACTCCGCATGACCCCTGACAAAGTCCTTAAGACCGCGGTGGAAATGGTCAAGTATGCACGCTCCCTCTGCCCGGATGTCGAATTCTCACCGGAGGACGCCGGACGCTCTGACCCAGAGTTCCTTTACAAAGTGGTCGGAGCAGTCATCGACGCCGGCGCCCTGACCGTGAATATCCCGGACACGGTGGGCTACACCACTCCCTGGCAATTCGGCAAACTGATCGAGGATATCATCAAGAACGTTCCCCAGATCAAAAAGAAAAATGTGACCATCAGTGTGCATGTCCACAATGACCTGGGCCTGGCGGTTGCGAATTCACTGGCAGCCGTAAAGGCCGGGGCCAACCAGGTGGAGTGCACCATTAACGGGATCGGCGAACGCGCCGGGAACGCATCGCTTGAAGAAGTGGTCATGGCCTTAGCGACCCGCAAAGATTTCTTTGGCTGCGAAACCAATATCAATACCAAAGAGATCTACAAGGCCAGCCGGCTGGTCTCTAACCTGACCGGCATGCTGGTCCAGCCCAACAAGGCCATTGTCGGTGCGAATGCTTTTGCGCATGAAGCCGGCATTCATCAGCACGGAGTACTGCGCGCCAGAGAAACCTATGAGATCATGAAACCCCAGGATATCGGTCTAACTGAAAGTAAGATCGTGATGGGCAAACATTCCGGAAGACATGCCCTGCAGAAAAAGCTCAAGGACATGGGTTACGAACTGGATAAGGACTCCCTGGAAAAAGCCTATCAGCGCTTCCTGGAGGTAGCCGACAAGAAAAAAGAGGTATCTGAGCGAGACCTTGAGATCATCGTGGCCGAAGAGGTCTACGTTGTCCCGGAAGATTACAAAATTGAAAAGATTGATATCAAATCCGGAACACATATCAAACCTGAGGCAAAGGTTGAACTTGCCTACAAGGGAAAGATTATTGAAAAGACCACTCAGGGTGCCGGTCCAGTGGATGCGGTTTACAAAGCCATTGATCAGCTCACAAAGGTCAAGGCCAGTCTAGTGGATTACTCCATTCAGGCCATTACCGGCGGAACGGATGCTCTGGGTGAGGTAACCGTGAGAATAAAGGATAAAAACAGGATCTACGTGGGGCACGGAGCTGACACGGATATTCTGATCGCTTCTGCCAAAGCCTATCTGGCAGCCATCAATCGACTGATATATGCCTCTACTGCTCAACCGTAATGCAGGTCAGGGTCCGGGCCACGGTTCCAGTAGCCTGGATCTTTTTAACGATCATCTCTCCAAGTGATTTCAAATCTGGAGCTTCCACAAAGGTAATCACATCATAGGGTCCAGTTACCAGGTGAACGGTCTTTACGCCCTTGATCCCCTTAATAATATTTGTGAGCTCGATCGCCTTGCCTGGTAAGGCTTCAATCAAGATATAAGCTTGGGTCATGTTTCACCTCCCTGCGGATGGAAAGTATAGCATAAGCTGGTTGCAAAAAGCAAACTCGAGTGCTATAATCTCCGCCATATGTGGCAAAAAATTAGCGGGTACTTTTTGCGTGGTTTGATCACTCTCCTGCCCCTCTTGGTCACGATCTGGCTGCTCATGGTCCTGTTCAACTTTCTGGACGGCATCCTGGGAACGATCCTGACCGCGGTCATTGGCCGCCACATCCCCGGACTGGGATTGATCGCCATGATCCTTCTGATCTTTCTGGTCGGTTTCTTTGCGACCTATATCATCGGGGCCCAGCTCTTTAAGCTCGGCGAAGAGATCCTTTACCGCGTGCCCATCGTCAAAAGCGTTTATTCCGCGGTAAAACAGCTCAACGATGTTCTCTTTATGCAGAAAAGCGCTGAGGAATTTCGGAGAGCGTGCATTGTTGAATATCCGCGCAAAGGGATCTGGTCCCTGGGGTTTGTGACCTCGGATGCCGCGGCAGAAATAGAGGTCAAGGCCAAAGAAAAGATGATCAATGTCTTCGTGGCCAATACTCCTACCCCGGCTACCGGATTTTTGATCGTGGTCCCGGCCCGGGACGTGATCCTCCTTGACATGAAAATCGAAGATGCTTTCAAATATATCGTTTCCGGTGGGGTGCTCAAACCGTCCACTCTCCCATCGGAAATCCGGCATAAGAAGGAGACCTAAAAATGCATATAATCATTGTGGGTTGCGGCAGGGTTGGATCCCAATTAGCCCAGATCCTATCTTCCGAAGGCCACAATGTGGTCATCATTGACAAGAACCCGACCGCCTTTAAAAGACTTGGTCCGGACTTTAATGGAAT
Source organism: Candidatus Margulisiibacteriota bacterium (assembly GCA_036448795.1). Taxonomy (GTDB): domain Bacteria; phylum Margulisbacteria; class WOR-1; order O2-12-FULL-45-9; family O2-12-FULL-45-9; genus JAZFXQ01. Next base: position 12,143 of record JAZFXQ010000146.1, read on the forward strand.
TACCATCAGCGGGGTCGGTTTTGATCCGGAAATCCTAAAAAGAGCAGGAGTTGAGCGCGCGGATGCCCTGGCGGCGGTAACCAATGGCGATAATTCAAACATCATGGTCAGCCAGATCGCCAAGAAAATTTACAATGTCCCGCGGGTCATTACCCGAATTTATGATCCCCTCCGGGCGGACATCTACAAGAAGTTCGGGCTGAACACCATCGGCACCACCACCATTGTGGCTCAGATCTTCAGAAGCGCTTTGCTTAAGGAATCATCCAAGCTGGAATTCTCGATTGGGGAAGATCTGGGCCTCATCGAATACAAGGCCCAGAAGAAAGGATCCAAAACCGAGGGGGAATAAAATGTATGTTTTGATCGTGGGTGGCGGAAAAGTCGGAGAATCCCTCTCCCGGGCCCTGGTCAACTCGGGATACAATGTGGCCCTGGTCGAAAAGGAAGAGAAGATCTCGCAAAAGATCGCGGAAGAGCTGGATAAGGTCCTGGTTATTTCCGGAGACGGCTGTGACCCGGCCCGGCTGGAGGACGCCGGGATCACCCGCGCCCAGGTGGTAACCGCTGTAACCGGAGACGATGAAGACAATCTTATTATCTGTCAGCTGGCACGCGACACCTTCGGGGTTCCGCGGGTGATCGCCCGGGTAAACAATCCCCGCAATGTGATCACCTTCCAAAAACTGGGGATCGACACAGTATCCAGCACGACCATCATCACCAAGCTCATTGAGGAAGAGGCAACCATTGGCGATATCTTCACCCTGCTCGCTCTCAAGCGCGGAAAACTCTCCCTGGTGGAAGCCATTCTAAAACCGAAATCGCCGGCTGCCAATAAATCCATCAAGGACCTCAAGCTTCCGGCGGAGTCGATCCTGGCCACTATCGTTCGAGAAAATCAGATCATTTTTCCCAAGGGCGAAACCACTCTTCTCCCCGGGGATTCGATCATTGCTCTGAGCACCATCGAACAGGAAAAAGCCCTGCGGGAAGCATTGATCGGAAAAGAACAACCCCATGCTGCTTAGGCCAACCAACGAAGATTTTAGAACCATCGCCTACTATATTGGTAGATTGATCGTTGCCCTGGGATTCATCTTTGCCATCCCTCTTATAACCGCTCTCATTTTCCAGGAATGGGACATGGCCCTTAACTTTCTATTGAGCATGCTCATTTCAATTCTGATAGGGTTCTTACTTCAAAAACTCTTTCCCTCAACCCACGACATGAACTGGAGCCAGGGCCTGGCGGTCACCTCGATTTCATGGCTGGTGGCCATGTTTCTGGGAGCGATCCCCCTGATCTTGTCCGGACATTATCTCTCCTATCTGGACGCCTGCTTTGATGCCATGAGCGGATTTGCCACAACCGGACTGACGCTGATCCAAAACCTGGACCATGCCTCGCATTCCCTGAACATGTGGCGGCATTTAATGATGTTTCTGGGCGGACAGGGAATTGTGGTGATTGCCTTGACCTTTCTGGTAAGGGGCACGGCCGGGGCCTACCGCATGTATGTGGGCGAAGCCCGGGAGGAAAAGGTCCTGCCCAACGTGATCCAGACCGCACGCTTCATCTGGCTGATCAGTTTAGTCTATTTAGTCATCGGGACAACGGTTCTTACCATTATCGGTTTTCTGGAAGGGATCCCGCTGGTAAGATCCTTCCTGCACGGGATCTGGGTTTTTATGGCGGCCTTTGACACTGGAGGATTTACCCCGCATTCTCAAAGCATACTTTATTACCACAGCTTCCCCTACGAGCTGGCAACCATGGTCCTGATGATCCTGGGGACCATCAACTTCAGCCTGCACTACGCCCTCTGGAACAGAAATTTTAAGGAGTTTTTCAAGAACATTGAGACCCGAACCCTATTTATATCGATTACGGTTATATTTATGATGACCCTGATCGGTTTAACTCAGTTGAGCGTTTATCCAAACTGGATGGGGAATTTTCGCAAGGGTTTTTATCAGATCATCTCCGCCCATTCCGGAACCGGGTTTATGACGGTCTACGCTCACCAATTTCCGCAGGAATGGGGTTTTTTAGCATTACTCATGGCTATTCTTGCCATGGGTTTTGGCGGATCAGCCTGTTCAACCGCGGGCGGGATAAAAGCCTTAAGGATCGGCATCTTTTTTAAAGCCTTTGTTCAGGATATAAAACGGATCATGTCGCCTGGAAGCGCGATCGTGATCGCAAAATTTCATCACATCAAGGACATCCTGCTCGGTGACAGATTGGTCCGTTCCGCCCTGGTGATCCTGCTCTGTTATGTGATCACCTATTTTGCCGGGACGATCGTGGGGCTTTATTATGGCTATCCCTTAGATAAAGCCTCTTTTGAATCTGTTTCCGCCGCGGCCAACGTAGGCTTGTCTACCGGGATAACCACCCCCTCTATGCCGGCCGGGCTAAAGATCACTTATATCATACAGATGTGGGTAGGAAGGCTTGAGTTTATATCGATCTTTATCCTTTTAGGACTGGCCCTCGCCAGAATCAGGGGAGCCAAGGGGAGAAGCAAATGAAGCGATGCCTTAGTTTTGCGTTTTGCGTTTTAAGTTTTGCATTTATATGTTATTTGTCATTCCCTGCCCAGGCCAGGGTTGTTTCGGGCAACGATCTGGTTGAAGACGCTCAATTCTATGACGGTGCCAGGATCGAGTATGTTGGGGAGGTGATCGGAGATCTGATGGCTCGAGGGGAATATGTCTGGCTGAATGTAAATGACGGCAGCCGCGCCATCGGGATCTGGGCACCCAAGAAGTTGGTCGGAAACATTAAGACCAAAGGCGATTATAATCATATCGGCGACAAGATCAAAGTGGTGGGGGTTTTTCACCGCGCCTGCCCGGAACATGGCGGGGACCTGGACATTCATGCTGAAAAAATATTCGTCCTAGAAGAGGGATCTAAAATAGAGCACCCCATCAATCCCGCCAAAGCGGTCCTAACGTTTCTTCTCTTGCTGGTGGTACTGGGAGTGGTTTTTCTTCCAAAGTTCTTTAGGTCCTGATATTCAGGTCGGTCTCGCAAAATTCGCATTTCCCCAGAGCCACATGCCTGACATCGGTTTGATAGCCAACCCTCTCAATTAAAAGCTTTTTACATTTGGGACAATATGTGTTTTCCCCGGGGTGTCCTGGAACGTTTCCAATGTAAACGAATTGCAAGCCCGCTTCAAAGCCGATTTTTCGGGCCTTTTCCAGGGTTTCATTGGGGGTCGGGGGAAGATGGCTGTATTCAAGATAAGGCACAAAACGTGTCACGTGCCAGGGAGTTTCTGGTCCAAGCTTTTTTACGATCCAATCCGCGATCCCTTTAAGCTGGGCATCATCATCGTTCATGGTAGGAATAACTAAAGTAATGACCTCCACATGCATGTTCCATTTCTTCTTGGCGCGCTCCCCGGCTTCTAAAACCGGTTTGAAATCCTTGATCTTGGCAAGTTTAAAATAAAAATCGCTGGTAAATCCTTTGACATCCAACCGATAGGCATCCAGATAAGGGCCGATCGTATCCAGGGCCTCGGGAGTTATATATCCGTTTGTGACAAAAACCGTGTAAAGACCGGCCTTCTTAGCCAGGATCGCTCCCTCATAAGCGTATTCGAACCAGATGGTGGGTTCATTGTAGGTCCAGGCGATCCCCTGGGAGTCGGTCTCCTTGGCCAGCTCGATCAATCTTTCCGGGGGAACATATTCAGTGATCGGCTCTCTTTCCACAAAATAGGTTTTGCCTTTTTCCAATCCTTTTACCATGACCACGTGTGAGATCTGCCAGTTCTGGCAGTGCCCGCAGCGCATGTTGCAGCCATAGGTCCCTAAAGATAAGGCTCTTGTCCCAGGATAAAAGTGAAAAAGCGGCTTCTTTTCGATTGGATCGGCTGCAATTGAAGAAACCTTTCCGTAAATGAGGGTGTAAAGTTTACCGTCGATATTCTGCCTGACCCCGCAAAAACCTCCCTTATCCTTGGCAATCTTACAGTGCCAGGGACAGAGAAAACAATGAACCTTCCCATCCGGAAGGCTTTCATAAAGCATGGCTTCTTTCAGCTCTTGGCCCATCTGTTCAGGCATAACTTACCCCTTTACAACCCCGAGCGGTCTCATGCGGGCTACTTTCCTGGCTAATCCCGAATTATGCACCACATCCACCACTTCGCGCACATCCTTATAAGCCCCCGGAGCTTCTTCAACCAAACCCTTTTTGCTGGCAGAGCGGACAATAATTCCTTTCTTTTCTAGATCGGAAAGTAATTGACCAACTGAAAACTTCCGTGTAGCTGCCGCCCGGCTCATCATCCTTCCTGCCCCGTGGCAAACCGATCCCCAGGTTTCCTTCATGGCGCGTTCGGTCCCGATCAAAACATAAGAATATCTTCCCATATCACCCGGAATTAGAACCGGCTGTCCAACATTCATGTAATCTTTGGGAAGGACTGGATGACCGGCTGGAAAAGCACGGGTAGCACCCTTGCGATGGATACAAAGCACCTTCTCTTTCCCATCCACCTGATGTTTCTCTTTTTTGGCAATATTATGACAGACATCGTAGATCAAACTAATCCCCAATTTTCCCGGAGAAGCCCCCATGATTTTTGCGAAAGATTTCCGTGTCCAATGCATGAGAAGCTGGCGATTGCACCAGGCATAGTTTGCGGCTGCAGCCATGGCCGAAAAATATCTCAGTCCTTCCGGGGATTCAATTGGAGCACAGCAAAGCTGACGATCCGGCAAACTGATGTTATATTTAGCGACTGCTCCCCGCATGACGTTGATATAATCTGTGCAAACCTGATGCCCTAAGCCCCGCGAGCCGCTGTGGACCATGATAGTTATCTGATCCTTCCACAAACCAAAAGCATTGGCCGCTTTTTCATCAAAAATTTCATCCACAACCTGCACCTCAAGAAAGTGATTTCCCGAACCCAGAGTTCCTAGTTGATCAGAGCCTCTTTCTTTAGCATGATTTGAAACTTGAGTAGGATCAGCTCCCTGCATGGCACCGTTTTCTTCGGTGTGTAAGATGTCGTTTTCCTCGCCATAACCATTCTCAACCGCCCATTTTGGCCCTTTGGTCAGGACCTTATTCATATCTGATTCAGAAAGAGAGATGGGCCCCCTTGAACCTACTCCGGACGGCACCTCTCTGGCGAGCTCGTTAACAATATCCCTGATCTTTGGAATCACTTCATCGCTGTGCAGACTGGTCCGGAGCACCCTGACACCGCAATTGATATCGTAACCCACACCACCTGGTGAAATTATCCCGCCCAGATCCGGATCAAAAGCCGCGACCCCGCCAATCGGAAAACCATATCCAAAATGAATGTCCGGC
>JAZFXQ010000147.1:0-7535 GCA_036448795.1 Candidatus Margulisiibacteriota bacterium
GAATTGTTAAAAGGAGGAGCAGATGAAATTTAAGAAAGGTTTTACCATTATTGAACTTTTGATCGTGATGGCGGTCATTGCCATCCTGGTGGGGATTGCCATCCCCAGTTTCCGCGCCATGCAGACCGAGGCCTGGAGAACAAAAGCCGAGGGAGACGTGCGGGTAATCAAAATTGCTCTGGAATCACTCTACAAAAATACTGGATCTTTTCCTACCGTAGGAACTGGCTGGCAAACTGATCTTACCGGCGCATCTCCGCGAGTTCTTGAGTCTGTCTTAGAAGATCCCTTTAATCCCGGAAACTCCTATAAATATACGTTGGCTGGCAGCTATTACGTTGTGTATTCGGTTGGCGCAAACGGAGATGATACCACCACCGTGGCTATTAGCGATACCGGTGTAGTCACAACCCCTGAAGGATCCGTAATCTACGAAACGAACGGATACTAATCGGTCGTAACAAATATGCGCGTTAAAAGGCAAGGTTTTACACTTACCGCCACCCTAATAGTCGTCGTGCTGATCATCATCGCTCTTTTTCCTTTGATGCGGGCGCTCAGCACGAGCCTTTTTGTGTCAGCTGATACTGAGTCAAACATCATTGCCTTAAACCTTGCCCTGGGGAAAATGGAAGAGATCCGAAACAGAGATTTTGCAAATGTTACAACTGAAGCCAAAGCTGTGGTCCCGAAGTTTCCCAGATTCCAAACAGAGGTGATCGTGGCCAGTCCGCATGCCACGCTCAAGGACGTAAAAATAATCGTTTATTGGGAGATCTCCGGCGGAGCCCAAAGGATGGTTTCTTTAGAAACCTATGCTGCAGACTACTAGGGGAACGCATCTCAACCGACCAGGGATAACCCTGATCGAGCTGGTTTTTTCCATGGCCCTTTCCCTGGTGATCCTTTTGGTGGTGGTATTAGCCTATTTAGTTGGGATACGGAGTTTTACCCAGGAGATGAGCCGCTTTGATATCTTCTGGGATGCGCATCAAGGGTTGGGCACCATTACGGGAGATATCAGAGAATGTGATGATGTGATCTCGGCGCAAGCAGGGAGTATTGAGATCTGGTTAGACTTGAATGGTGACACCACGATGGAAGCGAACGAAGTGGTCGGCTACGCTCTCTCCGGCCAAAATCTGATCAGGACTATTGGAAGTGAGAGCAAACCGGTGGTGCACAATATCGTGGGATTCGATCTGGAATACGATAATCCAGCCTATCCCACCCTGGTCACGGTTACTTTGACCATGCTCAAAGAGGGAAATCTGGCCACGCTCGAATCTAAGGCGGATATAAGGAGTAGATAAAAGGAGGTAAAAAAATGAGTAAGAGAAAAGGATTCATGATCCCCATGTTTTTCGTCCTGGTGATCGCGCTGGTGGCAATTGTGGGGGGGATAACCATGGTAACCACCACCGGTATAAGAAATATAGGCCAAAAGGTTGAAGTCGAAAAGGCCCTTTTTATTGCCGAAGCCGGTTTAAACAAAGCCATTTGGAACCTTACGGTTCCAGTAGAAGAAGGAGGCATGGGATTAACCTGGAGGACGGCAGGGGTGACCGAGGAGTTTGGCGGGGGAAGCTACACCATGATCGTTGAAGACGATCCGGAAGGAATAATCATAACTATCTTCAGTACTTATAAAGGCGTAACCCGGGAGATAGCCATCCTGGCCGGCGAAGGCTTTTCTGATGCCTTTTCCAATTACGCCTTGCTGAGCGATGAAGATATCAGCCTGGCAGAAGGCACTTCCATTGAGGGCACCACCGCCGTAACTGAAGGAAATGAGGTTACCGGTGCGGGCACAACCGGCGACGAATTGACCGTTCTCAGTGAAGCGAGCATAGATACCACCTACTACGATAATCACATCGCAGTTGCGGATGGGGGAGGCGGATCGGTCGTGGTTGGTGACCAAACCTATTCTGGTCTTAACCTTAACGGCGTAGACCTTTACGTGCAGGGCAACATTTATCTTTCGGGCAACATCACCGGCCAGGCTGACATCATTTCTTCGGGTAATATTATCGTCTCCGGAGATACGATCATCGACAAAAAAGTCAAATTGATCGCAAAAGACTATTTAACTGTGCAGACAGGCGCCAATATCAAGAAAGACGCGGTGCTTTATGCCGGCGAAGAGCTCACCATCGGGGACGATGTTATAACCGGCGACCCGGCCATTTATGTGACCCCCAAAAAGCTCAAAGTCGGAAAAAGGTCCGTTTTATCCGGAAAATTTTATGGGGGAAATCTGAATGTCGGTTCGGATGCGAACATTGAGGGAAATGTGGTCGGAGGATCATATGCCGGAGAGAATATCATAGAAAGTTCCGCAAAAATAACAAAGAAAACTTTCGAACAAGAGGTCCCGCCCGGCTTTAAAAAGAAAGTTAAATTTAAAAAGTGGCTCAAGAGATAGCCAGCTGGAGCTCGGATGATCGGCCTTGATATAGATAAAGATCAGGTTCGGGTGGTCGAGTTAAAAGAAGGCTCAGAAGGGATCACCCTGACCAAATTTGGGGTGGCCAAAGTCATTCCCAAAAGCTCAGCCGAAAATATCTCGCATGCCATCTCCCGCACAGTTGCCAAGCTTTTTGCCGAGCAGCAGATCGAAGAAAAAGAAGTCTATAGCGCCATCTCTGGGCCGAGGGTCCAGGTCAGACGGATGACGCTGCCTCCCATGCCCAAAGAGGAATTAAGCGAAGCCATAAAATGGGAGGCCAAGAATTTCGTCCCCTTTTCTATTGAAACCGCGGCCATTGATTATTACCTGCTCAAGGAAAGAGAGGGCAAAGGGACCAAGCAGGAATTAATAGTGGTGGCGGTGGACGGTGAAGCCCTTAAAAGGCACCTTGAAATTATCAAAGGAGCCGGACTTAAATCTGCTGGGGTCACCCCGATCTCCTTCGCTCTCTGGGAGCTGGCAAAATTTCAGCCTGAGTTTTCGAGCGAGGAACTAAAGGGCCTGGTCCACATTGGAGCGGAATCCACCTGTTTAGATCTCTTCAAGGACCATGACCTTCTTTTTACCCGCGAAATAGATTTTTCCAGAGCAAGCATCACCGAAACACTGGCCGAAGAGGAGCACGACCCGGAAGAGTTCCGCCGGGTTATGTTTTCTGTTTTTGGAAAGCTGCAAAATGAGCTCATTTCTTCCCTGGAATATTACCGCGAGCAGTTTTTTGAAGAAAAGATCGCCCACCTCTTCCTTCTGGGCGAAACCGCTGAACTCAAGGACCTCAAGGAGTATCTCTTCGCGAACTTTGGCATCCCGATCGACCTGGTAGATCCTTTGAAGAACCTGCGCCTTGATCCCAAAATAGACCAGGATAAATTAAATCAGGCTGCCCAAAATTTAGCTATCCCGATCGGCCTGGCTTTGGGCAGAAGCAGGGAGATAAATCTTTTAAAGGTTAAAGCCGGGAAAAAGGACCAAGGAGCGGAGGCACTCAAGGCTCTGGAATACGTCAAAATCCCCAACACGGCCATTATCGGGACCCTGGCGCTTTTCGTGGCTCTGATCTTTGGGCTCAACTTTTATTTAAATTACTCGATCGGAAAGATCAAAAAGGACCTAAATTCCAAAACCGTAAAACTGAGCCAGCTTGTGAAATTCCGGGACAGAAAACAGGCCTTTGAGGATATCACCAAAAAGGATATCGATGTCAAGCTCCTCATGGCCCGGGTGAATTCGCTCATGCCCCGGGGGGTTACGCTGGCTTACTTAGATTTTGACAATAAAAAAAGAGGGGTTACTCTGGGCGGGGAAAGCGAAGATCCGAAGAACGCCTCAGCTTTTGTGAAAAGGGTTGAGGAGTCTCCCTATTTCAGAAAAACCAAGCTTATCGAGATCAAAAAGGTCGGAAAGAACACAACCTTTAAGATGAATTTTCAAATCAATTGAAATGGACATACGGGACCGAATAACCAGGCTGGTAACCTTTATGCTCATCCTGATCCTGGGATGGATTCTTTATCGGACCCTGATCACCCCCAAGCGCAGGGGGATCACCAGTTTAAAGCAAAACTTGAAAAATATCGAGTATCAGATAAGCGGCGTCCTGGGAGAAGAGATTGATCTGCGGGGCGGAGTGCTGGAAGCCAAACAATTAGAAGACCATCTCAAAAAACTCATTTTAAAAATACCCTCTGAAAGAGATATTCCGGATGTTATCAACCGCTTCCTGACCGAGGTCGGAAAGGGTTTGAAGATCGACTACACCCTCATCCAGCCCAAAAAATTAGAGTCTGAAGGAAGATATAAGAAACTTCCGATCGAATTAGAATTTACCACCTCTTATGCGCACTTCAACACCTACCTTTCGCAGCTGAGCGCCATGCCGGAAGTCTTCCGGATCGAAAGCATGGACATGCGCAGATCCCCGGTCCAAGCCGACCGACTCCACGTCCATCTTTTGCTTTCGGCCTTTGTCATGCCCGGGGGAGTGGAAGAAAAAGTGGAGGCCATTGCCAAAGAGGCTTATCCGGAAGTGCCAAAAGTGAGCCCCTTTAAACCAAAAGCCATTCCGCTAAAACCCAGAGTAGGCCCGGGCATACCCAGCCCGGGTGTGATAAGAACGGAAACTCCCTTAACTCTGCAGGGGATCATGCGGGGCGATATCAAGGCCGCCATTATCAACGATACCATTCTCTACGTGGATGACGTTATCGAAGGATACCGCGTTCTAAATATCAGAGAGAGCAGCGTGGTTTTGAGAAAAGGCCGCCGCACAAAGATCCTCAGATTAAAATATTAAACATGCCATATAATAAAAACTTGAAAAAGGGCTACATGATTCCTTTTGTTTTTATTATAGTAATTGCACTGGCAGCCATTGTTTATTGTGTAACCCATCTCTCCACTCTCGGCATCAAAAATATTGGCCTCAAAATCGAACAGCAAAAAGCCCTCTTTATTGCTGAAGCTGGCATAAACAAAGCCATCTGGTATCTTACCGCTCCACCGGCAGAGGGCGGCAAAGGCATCGCCTGGAGAAGCACCGGCCTTACCGAAGAGTTTGCTGGGGGAAACTACACTATCATCGTGGAGGATGACCCAGTTGGCATGAAAATAACTGTTATAAGCACCTACTGCAATGAGCAGCGAACCTTACAACTTTTGGCATCCGAAGATTTTTCTAAACTTTACACTAGATATGCGTTATCCGCAGATTCGGACCTAAACATTGAATTGGGTGCTAAAGTTAAAAAGGGTAAAGTTGCTGTAACCGATGGGCATCAAATCACCGGCGAGGGAGAGTATGTCATAGGCTCGAACATGGCTCCAGTGCTAACTACAGATACCACTTATTATAACAACCAAATAGCCTATGCTGAGTCCGGCGGCCCGGAGGTCGTGGGCCATAGTGCCACTTATACTGATCTAGATCTGAATGGTTTGCCCCTTTATGTAGAGGGAAGCGTGACTCTTAACGGGAACATAATCGGCGCCGCAGAAATTATTTCCACCCGGGACATAAATGTCAAAAATGGTGCAAGCATTGGAGAAAAAATAAAATTGATCGCGAAAAACTACCTGGACATAGAAGATCTCACTACCATCAAAAAGGACGTAGTCTTATATGGTGGAGAAGCTATATTGATTTCGCCCAATACAAAATTAACCGATGCGGTCACTATCATTTCCCCCAAAGAATTAAACGTCGGCGATTATTCTGAAATATCGGGGGTGGTAAATGTCGGTAAGCTGGCTCTTGGCAGGGATGTCATAGTTGAAGGAAGCATATCCATCGGAAATCTTGTAGGAGCACATGTTTTTAACACCTCAACCTTTATCGATGAAAAACACGACCAAGCTCCTCCTCCTGGCTTTGAAAAAACGGTTAAAATCCGCAAGTGGCTAAAAAGATAGATAGAAATTTATTCAAAACTTGATTGAGCGATGCCGGTCCTTGAGTTCGGCCAGTTTACCCTTATTCCACCCCGAGACCTTTGAAAAATATCCGGTGATGCGCGTGATGCCCTCCACATTTTCCGACTGGCAGTAAGGGCAGGAATCTCTTAGCCCGCGGGCGGTCTTACCGCAATCATTACAGGTGGTGAACTCGGGCGAGAACGCGATCTGCGCGTTCTGGGTATTCTGAAAGGTCTTGCTCACGAAATTGGCAATGGAGGCCGGGCTGGGCTTTGATTCCCCGAGCCAGACATGGGTCAGGGCGCCCGCATCGATCAGGGGATGGAAAAGCCCCTCAAGTTTTACCTTGTCGATCGGATTCATGGGATGCGAAACATCAAAGTAGGTCGAGTTCGTATAATATATTTCCCCGCTCTGGCGGCTGCCCCTGACCACTCTTTCAGCAAAACTCGAATAGTGCTCCATGTCCAGCTTTGCAAAGCGATAAGCGGTTGACTCGGCCGGGGTCTGCTCCAGGACAAAGTGTATATTGTATCTTTTGGAAAGCTCTTCGCATTTAAGCTTCATGGAAGAGATCACCTTGAGCCCAAACTTTAGAGCGGCCTGACTTTCGTGGAGCTCCTTGCCCAGGTGGGCCTGGATCATCTCGTTCAATCCCAGGATCCCCACCAGATAACTGACCCGCCGCATCCTGAGATAGGGCTGGCCGTCGCGCTTCATGGCCAGCATGGAAAGAGGGCCGCGGGATCCCTGATCCAGGAGCTCTTCAATGAATTTTTTCTTCTGGATATGCGCCTCGGCAGAGAGCTCCAGATACTGATCCAGGAGCTCAAAAAGCTTTTGATCTGACCCGCCTGCCTTGAAGGCCAAACGCGGCAGATTGACGGTCACATTCTGCAGAGCGGAATACCTCATTCTCCAGGGTTCCTTGGCATCCTCCAGGTCAGATTTTTCAAGCTTAAAAGAGAGCCGGCAGCACTCCGAGATCTTGGCTGTCTCTCCCCGATCAAAAACATAATAAGTATTTCCCATCTCGGTCGAGACCTCTGCAATATGCATGAGAAATTCTTCATGCCTGGGGGTCTTAAAAAATTTCTCGGTCATGTGCACCAGGGGCTTGGGAAAAAAGAAAGGACGTCCGGACCCATCCCCTTCCCTGTAAACATCAAAGAGCGCCCAGGCAAAACGCTGTGCCTCTTCAATATAATCCGCATAGGTTTTCCCGGTATATTCACCGCCCGGACCGATGGCCGGCACATTCTCGAAATGTTTGGGCACTTCCCAGTAGAGATTGATATCCGAAAAGATGGCCTGCCCCCCCCGGGCTACCGCCTGCTGGCTGTATTCATAAACCATCATCTGGGCGATCTGGTGGACGTCCTTATCTGACATACCGACCAGAAAAGGAGCAAAGTAGAGGTTCACCTCGTCCCAGCCGATCGCTCCGGCAAAGACCCCCTGAAGTGCTGCCGAAAACTTGACCATCTGGGCCAATCGCACTTCCGGATGCCTGGCCGGGCGGGCGATGGAGAGGGCGTTCGGAAGATCCAGCCCGAATTTCTTTACATATTCGATCGACTGCCCGCTGCAATAAGGCCGGTCAATAAATCCCAGGTCGTGCAGGTGGATGTCTCCCCGCATATGGGCGTCC
>JAZFXQ010000148.1:0-2366 GCA_036448795.1 Candidatus Margulisiibacteriota bacterium
TAGTGAAATTTTTAGGGAATTTTGTCGAAATATAATTGAGAGAATTTAGAAGGAGAACGGTAAGAAATGGCAACAACTATCGTGCAAAGACCGGTTACTATCCCAAGAGACGTGCATAAAAGAGTAGTGCAGCTTTTTAATAATAAACACAGGAGGGTAGCTGGCAAGGATGTTTTACCCCTGCCCAAGGATTTAGGTAAACCCTTGGCTCTAATTACCAGCGATGCACATGGAGAGGTTAGAAGGTTTCTCGATGCATTTGAACACCTCCCCCTTAATCAGATCCCTTTACATATTGATTTGGGGGACAAGTTAGACCGAGGACCCGAACCCGAGGCCATGAACTTTTTACTGGCATCTCTTGGCGTTCAAAGATTGATAGGAAACCATGATGCGATGTGGCTGGCAGCTGGGTTGGGAATACCTCGTATCGCTATTGAACAAATACGCTGGTTGATGCGCTACGGCGAAGAAGAATTTCTGGAAAGTGCTATGGGCATTGAGCTTTCTCCGCTGGAGGAATATGCCGGAAAGTACTTTGCTGATCATCGAATTAATTGCAAATCAAAGAGGCCGATGCCCATGGAGGCGGCTGCAACATACTTAAAAATAATTGCTGAAGCCCCTTACCGTTTTCCGGAACATCAGAACACGGTTTTAAACGATTCGGATCTTAGGATAAGAAAGGCATTGTTTCATAAAGACGCATATGATGAACTCAAGCCTGGGGAAAGAGATACTTTTGACCGTTTGACAGCTGAAGCTACTTTGAATGAGAGAGATAAAGAATATTTTTACAGACTGATGGGGGGATTAAGAGACCTAAATGAGGAAGGAGCAGCAATTGTTGATCATTTTGTGCGTGCCTTTAGAGATAATCATGCTTATTTGCAGTTGGTATTGAACATGGTTGGCCGCGGGGACATTTATGGCACTTTGCGCATGAGTCAAGGGGCACCCGCCGATATGCTGTTTACCCATGCCGGGGTGCTGATTAACGAAGAAGGGCATCTGGCTGAATATAATGGGTTAACTGGGAGGGAATCTTTTCGGGCCATCGAAGATGACATTCGGGGAGCTTTGTTTGCCTGGGAACACCATTTACTTACGGGAGACCGAAGTTTTCTGGATGCAATGGCGCCTGAGATTGATATGATAGGTGATCTGGCCTGGGGAGCGAATTCCCCTCTTTTTATGCGGGATATGCAAACTGCTGCTCGGGCGGTTTTGACCAAGGCCTCAGGCACATATGCTGAACCTGAGAGAGCGTATTACACTAAATTTGTCGGTTCTGAAGATCTTGCATTTGTTGGCCATGTTTGTAATGAGATCGGCAGATCTTTTGGATTTGATCCGAGGCGCTTATTGATTGTTCACGGCCATAAGCCGAATAAAAAAGGACACTTTGTGACAAGCTCTTTTGATAGAGATGGGATAGGACACGATCTGAATATCGATGCCGGTTTGGCAGACGCTTATGGTGCTCATGGCGGATTTTTGCTAATTGGGACACAAAACCTATATCGATTTAGCGCAGACAAACATGAGTTTATCAAAGTTAGTGTAACTAGTTCGTAAAGTAAGCATTTAAGGTTTTTAAAAAAGGCACTCGTTTTACGGGTGCCTTTTTTCTTGCCTTTTCATGAAATTTGCCCCAAAAATTGTCGAAAATATATAGAAGGAACGTTTAAAATGCCTGGAAACTCTACATCGCGAATAGGAAAGCATACGGCCTGGTTCACCAGCCTGGCCAAGAGATACCGCTTAACTCCCCCGGCTACTGAAGCCTTACGCCAAAATATTCATATTGCCGGCGAATTGATCAGCCCTAAGCCCTGGCTCAGAAAACTGGGCGAGAACCACCTCCAGGATGCCGGCCTTCACATAATAAAGCAAGAAGGGATAGCGGTTATCGATAAAATAATTGTCCCTGAGGGAGAAATCACCGCACCGGAAAGAGAGCCTGCCCCCAGCGCAAAAATTCAAGGAGATCTTTTTGGGGAGTTCGACCATCAGTTAAGGGAAGAGCTTAGGTCCCAGCAGGTTCGGGCGCGAACGGAGATAAAAGCTGAAGATTATTTAAGACAACTGGGTATGGGCTTAGTAGAGCGAGAGGGAAAGAAATATATTACTCATCCCTTATTCGAGAAGGCCTTGGAATTCCGGGGATTTCAGATCGAAGATGTGTTTATCGCCACCACCGGTAATACCTTGATGATCCAAGAAACGGGGATGGGAAAAACAAATATCGCTTTTCTGGTCGCAGCAAATGTCTTATCTCAAAACCCCAATGCCAAGGTTTACATTTCTGCTCCCACCATTGGCTTGACCGACCAGCATGTTAAGATCGCCCGGGAAACGTTTAA
>JAZFXQ010000149.1:0-14667 GCA_036448795.1 Candidatus Margulisiibacteriota bacterium
TTGACCGCAAAGATCGGCGGCGCTTTCTTCAACTTTTTGCCAAATTCGAGATAATTATTGATATATGTCGCTAGCGGGATAGCCACAAAGTCCAGGTTGGACATGAGATTGAACTTACGCACCCCGGCTTTACCCAGAGTCGCCGCTGTGGTCTCAGACTCCAGCATCGTGCCCATGGTCAAAACACCATGCTCCCAATCAAAAGCCTGCTTGACTGGAACCCAGGTATCAGAATCACGACCGCCATAAATAATACCGCCAACCTCTATCCCATTGGAGTCATCAGCCTTAGGATCCCGGTTATTAAGTGCGTCTATTCTGATCGTATATCTGGCGTTTGGATGAGAATACTTGATCTCATTGCCCTTCGCATCTTTTTTGCCTGAACACCATTCACCAGAAAAGTTAATACCTTTTTTAGGTACTTCCCTGCCATCAGCCAGCCAACGGGGAATCCCTCCCTCGGTTATTAAAACATTTGAAAAGATAACTTCGCCAGGTGTGGTCAAGGCGTTCCAAATCAAAGGATCGTCCTTGGAGTTGACATCACGGATAATGCCAAAGATTCCGCGCTCAACATTAGCCGCGTAAAGCCTACCCTTTTTATTTCTCAGGTAAGCAATGTCATCACCAATGATGGTCTCGCCCTCCAGCATGGAAGTTGAGGTCTTGCCACAGGCGCTGGGAAAAGCACCGGAAAAATAGGTCACCCGCTTCCTGGGGCCGTGGACCCCCATCAGGAACATGTGTTCGGCCAGCCAGCCTTCATGGGAAGATTTTTGGATAGCTAAACGCAGTGAAAGTTTTTTAAGACCGACGGTATTGCCCGCATACTGAGTATTCGTGCTGTAAACAATATCTTCCTCTAAATCGATGTATATCCGGCGTTTGTCAATATTTTTACTGACGCCGTTCTCCAGCTCGCCCGCGCTGTGGACATACTTAAAGAAATCTTCAGAGCCGTGCTTTTTGAATTCTTCATAGCCGCTGCGATAAAGAATGTCTTCAGAGTGAGCGACATAGCTTGAATCAGTGATCTGAACAGCGGGGATGGAAAATTCTGAATTGGTCGGACCTAAACAGAAAAAGGCGACATACATCTCCTTGCCCTGCATGCTGTTTTTCAAAAAGCCCTGGACCTCCTTAAGCCCCGCTACTTTCTCAGTTGAATTGATATTAGATCCGAGGTCCACTCCGGAAGGCAGCAGATATTTCGTATTCACCTTATCTCTGGCCTGGTCGAAAAACCCGTCAAAATGAAGAGTGTGGCCAGGGGCGGCAAGTTTCCTCTCTTCCCCATTTTCGATCGCCTTATCCCTGATGTATCGCGCATCTTCTGGAGCATCCGTGCGCACAAAAACAGACGCGGGATTACAGTGCTCAACATACCTGGACACAAAATCAAGAAGCCTGGAATTATCCAAAGCCAAGAGCTTCTTATAGTTCACATCTGCACATTTCTCCTGCAATAATTTTAAATATTTATCTTTCATCGTCATTTAAACTCCTTTTATTTTTTACCCCGAAAATATATGAAGCGTTATTATAACTGAATTTTATGTTAAAATCAAAGCATGCAAAGTGATCATTATGATATGGCAGTCATCGGCGCCGGTCCGGCCGGAATGATGGCCGCCGGCATCGCCGCCCAGAATGGAGCCAGGGTGGTCTTGCTCGAAAAAAATAACGAACCCGGCCGGAAACTTCTCTTAACCGGCAAGGGCCGCTGCAATATCACTCGCGATGAAAAGGATATTCCTGCTTTTATAGAAGCCTTTGGCAAAAATGGTAAATTCCTCTATTCGGCCCTGCATGCTTTTAGCGTCGAGGAAACCATCGACTTCTTTAATGAAGAGGGCCTAAAAACTAAAGCGGAACGTGGTAAAAGAATTTTTCCACTAAGCGACAAAGCTTCCGATGTCCTTGACGCGCTCTTAAAATTCCTAAAAAAGAACAAGGTAAAAATTATCAGCAACTGCCATGTTAAAAAGCTCATCAAAAAAGGAAATCGAATAGAAAAAATTGCAATATCAAAGGGTGATATTTCGGCTGAAAAATACATCTTGTCTAGCGGCGGGCTTGCTTATCCCTCAACCGGTTCCAGCGGAGAAGGCCTGAAATGGGCGAAAGAGCTCGGCCATAAGATCATTGAACCCTTCCCCACCCTGACCCCGGTAAAAACCAAAGAGCCCTGGGTCAAAGATCTGCAGGGATTGGATCTAAAAAATGTTCGCATCAGCGTTTACCAGAACAACAGCAAACAAGATGAGCGTTTTGGAGAAGCGCTCTTTACCCACGAGGGGATGAGCGGACCGATCATTCTAGACATGAGCAAAAATATCGGCAAATTGTTAAAAAACGGAAGGGTGGAAATTCGCATTGACCTCAAACCAGCACTGGAATATCCCAAACTTGACGCCAGGATCCAAAGAGATTTTAAGGAAAAGATCAATAAGATGTTCAAGAACAGCCTGGATGATCTCCTCCCCAAAAAATTGATCCCGGTAATTATCCGCTTATCCGGGATCGATCCCGAGAAAAAAGTTAACAGCATTACCAAAGAGGAAAGGAATAAGCTTCTCCATCTGTTAAAGGAGTTCAAAGTCACAGCCACGGCACTTGCCGGCTTTGATAAAGCGGTTGCTACCGCAGGAGGGATCGATCTAAAGGAGATCGACCCGCGAACCATGAAGTCTAAAATTATTAAAAACCTCTATTTTGCCGGAGAGATCATTGATCTTGACGGCCCCACCGGAGGTTATAATCTACAAATGTGCTGGAGTACGGGATATTTAGCAGGCAAAAGCGCGGCCGAAGGAAAATAGCGGGGGTAGGATTTGAACCTACGACCTTCAGGTTATGAGCCTGACGAGCTACCGGACTGCTCCACCCCGCGTTATTATGTTATAATTATAGCATGATAGAGTTGCGCCTACAACCTGAGCTCAAGCAAACCCTGGAACTTCTCCTATCGCCACGCATGCTCCAGATGCTCAAGGTCTTAAGCCTTCCCTACATGGAACTGGTTGAAAACCTGACCCGGGAATCCGAAGAAAATCCCCTGCTTGAAGTGGAGCGCCGGGATGAGTATGTGGAATTTATCCGCTACTTAACCTCCGACAGGAAAATAAGAAAGGAAGCGGATTTTTCCGATCTGCCCGGTCTGGAAAACATCGGTAATGTTGAAAAAAGTCTGGAAGAACATCTTTTAGAGCAGCTCGAACTCGAGGACCTGGACCAAAGCTATCGGGATATCGCTAAAACCATCATTGAAAATATAGATGATCTAGGTTATGTCATTAAGTATCCCCGGCTGCGCGAAAGGATCATGAAAGAATTCTCGGTCTCCCGCCCCACCGTCGACAAAATCCTTAAAATCGTTCAGGGTTTTGAGCCGGAAGGGGTCGGGGCGCGGGATCTCAAAGAATGCCTGCTCATCCAGATCCGAGAATACAATTTTGAAAATGAGGCCTTGCAGGAAGTCCTAACCAAAACAGTAGAAAAACATCTGGAAGACCTCGGCCAGGAAGATTTTGCAAAAGTGGCCAAAGGGCTAGGGATCCCTGAAAGCGGAGTGGCTGAAATCGCAAACTTTATTAAAAATAATCTTAATCCCCAACCAGGTTCTTCCTTTGGGGGAGAAACCAAACACGTCATCCCCTCTTTTGCGGTGGAAAAAACCGAGAAAGGGCATAAACTGATAAACCTTGAGACCCGCTACGGCCCGGTCATCAACCTCTCTCCCCAGTACCTAAAAATGCTTGAGGACCCAAAAACCGACCAGAAAACCAAGGAATTCCTAAAAGAGAAGCTCAAAAATGCCAAAAATCTGATCGAAGATTTTTCGAAAAGAAGTGAAACTTTGGAGAAAATTGTTCGAAGAATAATCGAGACCCAGGAGGACTTTTTGACCAGGGGAATTACCTGGTTGCAGCCCCTGGCGCAGAAGGCCCTGGCGGATGAGTTTGGTCTGCATCCATCGACCATCTCAAGGACCGTGACAGAGAAGTATGTTCAAACGCCGCAGGGTCTATATCCGCTAAAATTTTTATGCCCAAGAGGCCCAAAAGGATTGACGGTTGTCCGAATAAAAGCCATGCTGGCTGACATAGTAAAAAGCGAAGATAAAAACAGGCCCTTCACGGATAGTCAGATCACGAAAAGAATGAAGGAACAGGGAGCAAAGATCGATCGACGAACCGTGGCCTATTATCGAAAGGAATTAAAAATTCCTCCTGCAAGCGAGAGGAAGCCATAATGAAAAAAAAGAAAAGGAAAAAACAAAAGCAAAAAGCAAACATATTGGTTGTGGATGACGAAAAAAGCATGCGTGAATCCATTCACATGCTTTTGCGAGAAGAGCATACCATACATCTTGCTAAATCCGGCAAGGAAGCCATTGAAATCATAAAAAGCAGCTCCATTGATCTGGTCCTTCTGGACATTCGCCTTCCGGAAATTGACGGGATCGAGGTCCTAAAGATCATCAAAAGCATTGACAATTCAATTGAGGTTATCATGGTCACCGCCATCATTATGGTCAGGCACGCGGTGGAAGCCATTCGCCACGGAGCCTATGACTATATTACCAAACCCTTTGATGTCGACGCCCTTCAGGAACGGGTTGAAAAAGTCCTGGAAAAGAGAATTCTCATGCAGGAGAACACCCTCCTTCGGAGAATGATCGAGAAGGACTATCAATTCGAAAAGATAGTTGGAAAAAGCAGGGAGATCCGAGAAGTCTTTAAAGTCATCGATGATGTGGCCCGCAGCAATGCGATCGTGCTCATCACCGGAGAATCCGGAACCGGAAAAGAGCTGGTAGCCCGGGCCATACATAATCGAAGCTCCCGCAAGGACAAGCTCTTTGTAGCTCTAAACTGTGCCGCCATTCCTGAAAATCTTCTTGAATCAGAGCTTTTCGGGCACGAGCGAGGATCCTTTACCGGAGCAAGCGAACGCCAGATCGGAAAGTTTGAGATCGCCAACGGAGGGACCTTCTTTCTGGACGAAATTAGCTCCATGCCGCTGCCCATGCAGGCCAAATTGCTCCGCGCCATTCAACAAAAGGAGATCGAGCGCATTGGAGCCGGCTATCCCACCCCCATAGATGTGCGCATCATCTCTGCCACTAACTCGGATCTCCGATCAGCTATCAAGAAATACAAGTTCAGGGAAGACCTTTTTTATCGGCTGAACGTCATTCCCATCCACCTCCCACCCCTGCGAGAGCGCAGAGAAGACATTCCGCTTTTAGCCAATCATTTTCTGCATAAATACAATCGGGAATTTAGCAAAAACATCAAAGGGATCAAAAAAGAAGCCATGCAACTCCTGCTAAATTACGACTGGCCGGGCAATATCCGGGAGCTCGAGAACCTGATTGAACGATTATGTGTCTTAAGCAAAACTGACCATATCGGCCCTGACCGGATTCCCCCCGAAATAAAGGGAGAGCTTTCCTGCAAACCAGAGATTTCCGAGTCCGAGGTCAACCTGCAGGAAGCGGTCCAGAAATTCGAGGCGGACTTTATCTGCCAGGCCCTTAAGAAGGCCGGAGGCAAAAAAGGAAAGGCCGCCAAGCTCCTTGGCATCCACAGAAACACCCTGCTCCAGCTTGAGAAAAAGCTGAATATCGAATAAACTCCCTGCCTATAACCAGGTGCACCCCCAGTTGATTTGCACATGATTCTGTGCTAAAGTAAGCTATTCCAAGGGGAAAAAGCTGGCAATAAGATTGCTGGTAATAGGATACGGAGGTGTTCTTTATGAAAGCACAGATCAGAAAAAAAGAATGGACCCCGACCAAGGAATTCTTGCCGGTCATTCTGGGAAAGGAGATCGCGGAAGAGCTTGAGGAAAAGGATATTGAAAAACTGGAGCTTTTTGAAAAGGGGCTGGCAAATGAGCTCGGAAAGGACGACACCATTGAACAGGCCATTACTAAAATCGTAAAAATGGCCCTGGCTGCGGAATTCGGCCCTTCCCTGGTCGCAACCCAGGGTGCCAAAGGGATGACCGAAACCATTACGCGGGGGATTATGAGCGATCCTGAGCTCCGCAAACAGGCCCTGATAATTGTCGATCGCTTTGCACATGCATAGCATATTAGTCGTTGACGACGAGCTTTCAATACGCGAATCCTTCTCCCTGATCCTTGAGGATAAATACAAGGTTCTGCTAGCCGCCTCGGGAGAAGCCGCCCTCAAAACCGCCACCGATCAAAAGGTGGATATAGTCTACCTGGATATCCGTATGCCCGGCCTGGACGGCCTGGAAACCCTCAAAAGAATCAAAGAAATTGATCCGGGCTTAGAAATCATCATGGTCACGGCCGTAAACGATGTTCAAAAAGCTAACCAGGCCATAAAACTTGGAGCGCGCGATTATATAGTTAAACCATTTGACGTGCATAATGTTTTAAAATTAACCGAACAGATCCTAAGGAGAAAATCAATTCTCATCGAAGGGAGCGAGGTTCAAAAGAAAACCGCAAAAAACATCCCTGAAATGATCGGCCAGAACGAAAAAATCATTGAGATCCAAAAGAGCATTGACAAAATTAAAAAGGATGAACGAGTCCTGATTTTTGGAGAAGCCGGAACCGAAAAAGAGATGGTGGCGCGGATCATTCACGAAAAGAGCGATCGCACCAACTTTCCATTTCGCTCCATTTATCTTTCTCATGAGATGTCGCCCCTGGAAACAAAAACCATGCTTTTTGGCCGCAGCAAAGGCACCACCACCATTGATCTAGAAGCGAAAATCGGCCTTCTTGAAGAAAACAAAAATGGTACGCTTTTCATCAACAATCTTGAATCCCTTCCGGAAGAAATCTTCAAAACCATTTCAAGCCTCAAGTTTTCTCGACTCGGTCCCAGCTCTCACCCTATTCCGCTTGAGGCCCGTTTAATCGGAGGAACAAATACAGATCTAACAATTAAAAATAAGGGCCTTTTTGACTTCTTCTCAGCAGTTCTTATACAAATTCCCCCTTTGCGAGAAAGGGGTTCCGACATCCCTCTCTTGGCCAATCACCTCATTGAAAAATACAACATCTCTTACGGAAGGGCCATGAAAATCACTCCCCCCGCCCTGGATGCTTTTGCCAACTACCCCTGGCCGGGAAATACCCAAGAGTTGGAAAGCCTTATGGAGAGGCTCGTTCTTTCCTGTTCAAATAATGAAATCGTGCTCGAAGATCTCCCCATCCATATTTTATTGAAAACCAGCCAGGGTGCCGGAAGCAGTTTTATTTCAATTTTTGAGAAAGAATATATTCAAAGTATTTTCGAGAAAAGCGGAAAAAGCAAAGAAAAGACAGCGGCCTTCCTGGGGGTTAACCCAATCCTTCTAGAAACCAAGATCTAATGCCCGAGGCCGGATTCGAACCGGCACAGCCTATTCAGCCGAGGGATTTTAAGTCCCTTGCGTCTACCAATTCCGCCACCCGGGCCCATTTATTTTTTCTTCTTTTTCCCGGTCTGTTTGGACTCGAGATTGCGCTTCCAATCCTGGAGCTTTTCGTCGCTTTGCTTCAAAAACTGCGTAATTTTATCTTCAAACGAACCCGGAGCGTGCGCTCCTTTTTCCTCTCTGGGTTTATACTTCTTCTGCTGCCAGCTCGGTTTACCGACCTGTTTAATAGAAAGATCGTATTTGCCCTCCTTGGCAGCCCCCAAAACTTTTACCTTTACAATATCCCCTACTTTGAGATGCTTGCTGATATCCCTAACATAAGTGTCCGAGATCTGGGAAACATGTACAAGGCCGGTCTTCCCTTCGGGCAGCTCAATAAATGCCCCAAAGTTCGCGACCCCGGTCACCTTCCCTTCAATTTCTGAACCAACTTCAATAGGCAAACCTTTTTCACCCCCTATTACTGGTTAATGACCTTGTAGGCCGTTTCTCCCTTTTTGATCAAACCCAATCTTGTTCTGGCAAGCTTTTCAATGTAATTATTGCTCTTTAATTCCTTCAATCTGATCCGCAATTCTTTGACAAGCCTTTCTTCCGCCTGTAAGTTCTTTATGACCCTCTGCTTCTCCCGCTTAAGTTCTAAATGGTCAATTATATCCTGTCGGATCAGAAAAATAAAGTAAAGAATCATCAATACAAATAATAATAAACCCAGTCTTTTCATAAATTATAGAAACAAACTAAGATACCAACCTACTATCTGCTGGCCGAAAAATAAAGCCAAAAAACCACCGACCACCAAAGCCGGACCAAAAGGAACATGCTCTCCCATTTTTATCTTTCCCAAAACTAAAAGCACCAGCGCAACCGCTCCGGCCAGAAGATATGCCAGAAAAACCGCAAGAAGCACCCCCTGCCAGCCCAGATATGCTCCCAGAAAAGCAGTTAGATAAAGATCCCCCTCTCCCATTACTTCCTTTTTTAAAAAAGCCCTTCCTATTCGACCAATCAAATAAAGCAAAAGATATCCAAGCAACATCCCAAAAAGGGCGGACAAAAACGGATTTAGGGCCGCTCCTTTATAGAAAAACATTCCCTTGATATAGTTAAAGAGCAAACCCAGGAAAATCCCGCTAACGCTTATGCTGTCTGGAACGACCTGGTGCTCCAGATCTGTAAAAAAAACAACTATCATTAAGCATGAAAAAAGTATATAAAAAGCAAATTCCAAAGGAAAAGCTGCCACCGGAAAACTAAGAGCGATTCCCACAAAGAGGATGCCGGATATAAACTCAACCAAGGGGTAGCGGAAGGAAATCAACCCTCCACAATATCTACATTTACCTTTTAAAAGGAAATATCCCAGAAGCGGAACCAGATCCAGGGCCCCCAGGGTCTTACCGCAGTTTGGGCAGTGCGAGGGCGGAAAAATTATGGATTGGCCGCGCGGTAAACGATGGATGCAAACGTTCAGGAAACTCCCAACAACCGTTCCAAGGATAAAAAGAAATATTAAATATAACATGCCTTGAGATCAACCGGGCAATCAACCTTGACATCGAGATGCAGAAATTATATAGTAAACCCAAAGCAAAGTCAAAGCCCCGATAAATCGGGGCAAGAAGGAGACTCCCATGGACATTAAAAGCTTGCTTATCTCGCTCAACCAAAGCAAGGCCTCGGACCTCTTGCTGGCAGCCGGAAATCCTCCTACCTTAAGGATCAACAATATTCTGTATAAACAGGGCAGCCAGAACCTCACTCCGGACGAGATCGAGAACCTCATCACGCCCATTATCCGCAAAGAAGATATGGAAGAATTTAAAAAGGTCATGGAATTGGATACCGCCTATGAAGACCAGCTCAGCCGCTACAGAATAAATCTTCATTTTCAGAGGGGAAGCATGGCCGCCACCATCCGTAGAATCCCAAAAGAAATCCCTACCTTAGACGAGCTTGGCTTTCCCAAGATCGTTAAAACCCTTACCACACTGGAGCGGGGATTGGTTTTGGTGACCGGACCAACCGGCTGCGGAAAATCAACCACTCAGGCTGCCATGATCGACCTGATCAATTCTTCCCGGGCCTGCCACATTATCACGGTTGAAGACCCGATCGAATTCGTTCACAGCCCAAAACTTTCGGTTCTGGAGCAAAGGGAAGTGGGCATGGACACCGTCTCTTTTGGCGAGGCCTTAAAGAGGGTTCTCCGGCAGATCCCGGATGTCATTCTGGTGGGCGAAATGCGTGATCTGGAATCCATCCAGAGCGCGATCACTGCCGCTGAAACCGGACACCTGGTAATATCCACGCTGCATACCTCGGACGCAGTCCAGTCCATTGATCGCATCATCGATGTTTTTCCTCCGCACCAGCAACCCCAGGTCCGGACCATGCTTTCTTTAACCCTACAAGGCATCATATCCCAGCAGCTTATACCCAGAAAGGACGGCAAGGGACTGGCTCTGGCTATTGAAACCATGATCGCAACCCATGCTATCCGAAACATCATCCGAAAAGGATCGACCCAAGATGTCTACTCCATGATCGAACTTGGGGCCCAGTATGGGATGCAAAACTTGGACACTTCTTTAGCCAAACTATTCAAAGACAACCTCATAAGCAAAGAAAACGCTATTGCCCATGCTATCAATCGTGAAAGACTGGAAAAGATATTAAGTGGCTCTACCCCAATTCCTGGTAAAAAGAATCCCTAAACAAGAAAATATCCGCAAGATTCGCGATCTCATTGATGATTGCCGCATCCATAGCGTGTGTGAATCTGCGAAATGCCCAAATATTGGAGAATGCTTTTCACAAAACACCCTGACTTTCATGATCCTGGGAGACCTCTGCACTCGTAATTGCCGATTCTGTGGAATAGACAAAGGAATCCCATTTCCTCCGGACCCAGATGAACCCAAAAGAATTGCGCAAGCGGTTAAAAGGCTTAAACTGAACTATGTTGTTATCACCTCAGTCACTCGAGACGATCTGCCAGATGGAGGAGCCTCACAGTTTGCTAGAGTGATAAAGAGCCTGCGCCCTCTAAAAGTAGAAGCACTCATCCCGGATTTTCAGGGAAATCAAAAAGCATTGAAAACAGTTCTGGAGGCCAACCCTTATGTCCTTAATCACAATGTCGAAACAGCCCCCTCTCTTTACCCCAAAATCCGCCCTCAGGCAAACTACCAGCAGTCGTTAATTCTGCTCCGTAGAGCGAAAAATAAAGGGACTCGGCCCGAGCAAAGTCGAGGGCTTTACACCAAGAGCGGGTTTATGGTAGGATTGGGGGAAACAAAAGCGCAAGTTATCTCAGTTTTAAAAGATCTGAGATCAATTGAGTGTGATTTTGTTACCATTGGACAGTATCTTCCGCCCTCTAAAGCGCATCCCAAGGCGGAAAGATATGTGATTCCGGAAGAGTTTGAAGAGTACCGGGATATCGGTAAAAGTCTGGGTTTTTTAAAAGTATTTTCTGGACCGTTTGTCAGAAGCTCCTATCATGCGCAAGAGGCCGCGGAAAAATTAACATGAAGTTCGAAGAAGCAAAACGTTTATCAAAGCTCCCGACTTATGTTTTTGCCGTGCTGGACAAACTCAAGGCCGAAGAACGCGCCAAAGGCAAAGATCTGATCGATCTCACCATCGGCTCGCCCAACCATCTTCCACCAAAAGAAGCGATCGATGCTCACATCAAGGCCCTGGCGGATCCGGTCAATCATAAATATTCTTCTTTCGAAGGGGACCCTGCCTTTATCGAAGCGGTCTGTCAGTGGTGCAAACGCCAATACAACATTAACATCCATAAAGATGAAGTTGTAGCTTTAGTTGGCAGCAAAGAAGGTCTGGCTCATTTCTACCTGGCTTTTCTTGATCCGGGCGACACCCTCCTGGTCCCCCTGCCCATGTATCCTTCCCATTTCCGCGGCCCGGTCCTGGCTGGCGCCGAACCGGTTATCCTGCCCACGGTCGAAAAGAACGGTTTTCTGCCGGAGCTGGATATCATTGACAATAGCATCGCTGATAAAGCCAAGATAATATCTCTTTCCTATCCTACCAATCCCACGGCAGCCACCGCTCCCCGGGCGTTCTTTGAGAAAGCGGTGCACTTTGCCAAAAAGCATAACCTGATCCTGGTGCATGATTTTGCTTATGCCGAACTGTATTTTGAAGGCAAAAAACCGGTTTCCTGTTTATCTGTTCCAGGAGCCAAAGATGTCTGTATCGAGTTCCACAGCCTTTCCAAGACCTTTGGCATGGCAGGCTGGCGCCTGGGCTTTGCGGTCGGAAACAAACAATTGGTCAGCGCCTTGAAAAGCATAAAGACCAATCTTGATTATGGCCCCTTTGGGGCTACCGTCAAGGCCGGGATCGCCGCCCTCAAGATCAAAAATGGCTACCTTAAAAACACGCGTGAAACTTATCAAAAGAAAAGAGACATAGCCGTTACCGGCTTGAACTCGCTGGGCTGGCAGCTTAAAAAACCCATGGCCACTTTCTACCTTTGGGTGCCGGTACCTTCTGGTTTTAATGCCATGTCTTTTGTCGAACACCTTATGCATAAGGCGGATGTGGCCGTGTCGCCAGGCATTGGTTTTGGCGATCTCGGCGAAGGTTATGTCCGGATCGCTCTGGTCGAGTCAGACGAAAAGATAGCAGAGGCCATCAGCCGCATGAAAAAGGCAGGGATCAAATACCATGCATAAACCGATCGTCGGTGTCACTATGGGGGATCCAGCCGGAATCGGTCCTGAGATCTGCGCCAAAGCCCTGACCACTGCTGAGGTGCAGATGGCTGCCAACTGTTTAGTTATCGGAGATCGCAAAGCAATGCGGCAGGGGCTCAAGGTCGCCAAGATCCCCAACATTGAAATTAATCCCATCAAAAAAATCTCAGAGGCCAAATTTATCCGGGGAACCATAGATGTTCTTGACTTAAAAAATGTTGAATCACGGCTAAAGATCGGACAGGTATCCAAACCGGCTGGTAAAGCCGCGGTCGAGTACCTCGAAAAAGCGATCCGTCTTGCCCGGGACGGCCAGATCGACGCCATTACCACTGCTCCCATAAACAAAGAAGCCATTCAGAAGGCCGGATACAGATTCCAGGGACATACCGAAATCCTGGCTACCCGAACCAAAGCCAAAAATTACGCCATGATGTTTGTCTCAGACACCCTCTGGATCATACTGGCTACCACCCATCTCCCTCTCAAAGAGGTCAGCAAGCATCTGGACAAAAAGAAGGTCTTAAGAACCATCAAGCTTGCCCACGAAACACTTTTTAAGCTCAGAGAAAAGAAACCCAGGATCGGAGTAGCCGGTCTTAATCCCCATGCTGGAGAAGCCGGCATATTTGGAGATGAAGAGATAAAGATCATCAAGCCCGCCGTGGACGAAGCAAAAAAACTGGGGATCAACGTTAAGGGGCCGATCTCTCCGGACGCTATTTTCTATCTGGCCAATATCGGGATGTTTGACATTGTGGTTGCCATGTATCATGACCAGGGGCTGATCCCCTTAAAACTTTTATCTTTCAATCGCTCGGTAAATGTAACGGTGGGACTGCCCATTATCCGGACCTCGGTCGACCATGGCACGGGTTTTGACATCGCCGGAAAAGGCTGGGCCAATCCCCACAGCCTGATCGAAGCCATAAAAGTCGCGGCGCATTTCGCCAAAACAAAATGACCCCTACCCTGTCTCAAATCACCAAAGAACTTCTTGCAAGTTACGGCCGCTATCCGCGCAAGCGTCTTGGCCAGCACTTCCTGATCGATCCCAAAGTCCTTGAAAGAGTTATCCGCGCGGCTGAGCTTAGCAAAGATGATCTGGTGATCGAGATCGGATCAGGCCTGGGAATTGTAACTGCTGAATTAGCCAAGCATGTCCATCACGTGATCGCGGTTGAGGTCGACAAGGAATTATTAAGGATCAGCAGGGATGTCCTCAAGTCCTGCAATAACATCAGCTTTGTCGCTCAAGATTTCCTAAAGACACAGCTTCATGAACTTAGCATTGGCAGGAAATACAAGATCATCGGAAATCTACCCTATTACATCACCGCTCCTATCATTGAAAAGATCCTGGAAGCTAAAGATAGACCTGAACTGGCGGTTCTAATGGCACAGAAAGAGGTGGCTGAAAGAATGGCTTCCGCCCCCGGCTCCAAAAAATACGGCTCCTTCTCCATTTTTGTACAATACCACGCCGAAACAAAACTGGATTCCCTGGTTTCCAAATCCTCTTTTCATCCCTGGCCCGAAGTCAGTTCGGCCATCGTGGTTTTAAAGCCCCATAAGACACCAAAGTACGAAGTAAAAAACAAAAAGCTCTTTTTTGACGTAGTACACGCCGCCTTTCAGCAAAGGAGAAAACAACTGAAAAATTCGCTCAAAGATTTTAGCATTAAATCCACCAAAATTAATTTATCCCGCCGACCGGAAAGCCTTTCTATCCAAGAATTCGTTGAATTGACAAACATTATAGACTAATCTATAATCCGCAGTATGACACCAAAAGTAAGCGTGATCGGCGCCGGCAATGTGGGCGCGGAAGTTGCCCGCCGGATCGCTGAAAAAGAACTGGCAAATGTAGTTCTGGTTGATATTCTCGAAGGCATCCCTCAGGGCAAAGCATTAGACATACTCCAATCTGGACCAATTGTTGGGTTTTCTTCACATATCAAAGGTACAAACGACTATTCCGAGATCAAAGATTCGCAGATCGTGGTTATAACCGCTGGTCTAGCTCGAAAGCCAGGCATGAGCCGGGATGATCTTCTTAAGAAAAACGCTCAGATCACAAGATCAGTAGTTGAAAATATTAAAAAATTCGCGCCGGATTCTATAATTTTAATGGTCACCAATCCATTGGACAGCATGACCTATCTGGCCTGGAAAGTGTCTCGCTTTGATACAAAAAAAGTAATTGGAATGGCCCCTTTGCTGGACGCTGCCAGAATGGCGGCCTTTATTGCCCTGGAGCTTAAAGTTCCGGTCACCGAAGTAAAACCCATGGTTTTAGGAACGCATGGAGGCTTGATGGTACCCGTACCAAGTCAAACCACGGTTTCCGGAAAACCGATCAAAGATCTTCTTCCCAAAGACAAGATCGATCAGATCGTAGAGCGAACCAGAAAAGGCGGAGCGGAGATCGTCTCCTTTTTAAAGACCGGCTCGGCCTACTATGCTCCTTCGGCCGCGGCCGCTTACATGGTAGAATCGATGCTAAAGGACCAGAAAA
>JAZFXQ010000150.1:0-3478 GCA_036448795.1 Candidatus Margulisiibacteriota bacterium
TGCGTGATTTCATCCACCGCCTCAGGCTACAGCTTTTACAAGGACTGCAAGACCAATCGTTTGACCTGGTTTCTGGGACCCAACCTCTACAAAGACAAACCCGGCAAATATGTTTTCATCCACGACCATGACAAAAACGAAGCATGGAGTACTTCCTGGTCTCCGATCCGCGGCAAATATGACTCTTACGAATGCCATGTGGGATTGGGCTATCAAACTATCAAACAGGTAAGATCCGGAATTGAGAGCGAAGTTACCTACTTCGTCCCACGCGAAGAATCCTGCGAGATCTGGCTGGTTAAAATCAGGAACCAAGGAACGGGGAACAGGAATTTGTCAATTTTTGGCTATATGGAATGGTGGTTGGGGTCAACCGATTACATCCATTTTTATAATATCTCATTGCTTTGGAACCGTATCGCTTATGACAAAAAACTGAATGCTGTTCTTGCTCGGAAGACCGCCTTCTATGTTGAATTCAACATTAAGGAAAACCCAAACGTTGGATTCTTCTCGAGTTCTGAGCCAGCCTCGGGATGGGACTGCCGCAAAGAAGTTTTTCTGGGAACCTGCAACACCGAGGAAAATCCGCTGGGCGCCCTCAATGGAGCTTGCCACAATTCAGACTGCGATGGAGAAGAAGGCGTGGGAGTCCTGCAGCACAAGATCAGCTTGAAACCCGGCGAAGAAAAAACTTTTGTGTTTGTGCTGGGGCAAACCGCCGGAGAAGCTGACGCCGCAAAGATCATAAAGAAGTACAAAGATCTAAAAGTTGCTGAAAATGAATTAGCTGCGGTAAAGAAATTATGGCGCTCCCGGATCGAAGACAATATCAAAGTAGAAACCCCGGACCTTGATTTCAACAACATGATGAACATCTGGGTCAAATATCAGCTCTACATCTGCAATCTTTGGAGCAGGTCTCCCTCTTTCTATCACGAAGGTCAAGGCGGCCGTGGATATCGCGACTCCTGCCAGGATGCGGAAGGAATTTTGGCCCTAGACAAAGAACGTACCCGCAAGAAGATTCTCAAGATCGCAAGCCTTACCCGCCGGGACGGGACGGTGGCTCCGGGCTGGTCCGACACCTATGGACCATTTCCCAATCGTCCTTTTAAAGACCATCCAACCTGGCTCACCTCGACTGTTGCAGCCTATGTTAAAGAAACTGGCAATAAAGAAATCCTGAATCAAAATGTACCCTGGCTGAAGGATAAATGGGGAAAAGGCGGAACCGATATCACCAAATGGGATCAGCCCGCAGTAGAAGATGGAGATGGGCCCCTCTTTGATCATCTATTGGCCATGCTCACCTTTACATTTAATGACAGTAGTGTGCATGGTATCCCCCGCGTAGGAGAAGCAGATTGGAATGATGCTCTGGATATGGCCGGCCACAGGCAAATCGGCGAATCGGTCTGGCTGGGAATGGCGCTGGTGAGATCCTTAAAGCTGCTGGCTGAGATGGCAGATCAGATCGGAAAAAACGACATTGCTCTTGACCTGCGCAAGAAAGCAGAGGTCATGACGGAGCACATTAACAAAGACGGCTGGGACAGCCAGGGAGAATACTACATTGCCGGCTACAATGATGATCTCGTTCCTTTTGGATCTTCAAAAAACAACGAAGGAAAGATCTTCCTTAATTCACAATCCTGGGCAATCCTTTCTGGAATTGTTTCCGCCGGAAGACTGACCAAGATCTTGAAAGCCGCTGACAAAATGCTGGGAGGCCCTCACGGTTATGCCCTGCTCGCGCCTGCCTACACCAAATTTGACCCGGGCCTGGGAAGGATCGCCATGTTCTCCAAAGGAACCAAGGAAAACGCAGCAGTATTTTGCCATGCCCAAACCTTTATGCTGGCCGCACTCTGTAAACTTGGGATGGGAAACAAGGCTTATGAGGAAATGTGCAAGATCATGCCTAACCAGCAAAAAGACATGAATCTTTATAAAACAGAGCCCTACGTCTATGCTGAATACTTGATCGGACCAGAACATCCATACGCCTATGGTGAAGGGGCTTTTACATGGCTTACAGGGACCGCCGGCTGGACTTTCCTGGTAGCCACAGAATGGATGCTGGGAGCAGCTCGAGACTGGGAAGGATTGCGCATTATGCCTACCATTCCATCTCATTGGAAAAAATGCAAGATCACCCGACCTTTTCGCGGAGCAACCTATGAGATTGAAATTGATAATCCGGATGGGGTCGAGCACGGACCAGTCGAGATCACAGTGGATGGGCAGAAAATTGACGGAAACCTGATCAAACCCCACGGAGACGGCAAGCTCCACAAGGTAAAGGTACTCTTAAAGAAATGATTCCCTTCGGTGTAACCTATTATCCTGACCAATGGCCGCAGGATTCCTGGGATGAGACTTTCAAACAGATCAAGAAAGTTGGATTTAATATTGTCCGCTTTGGGGAGATGGCCTGGGATTGGGTGGAACCCAAAGAAGGGAAATTCATTTTTTCTGAACTCGACCACGCCATGGACCTCTGCGCAAAACACGGTCTAAAAGTCCTGCTTGGCCTTCCGACTTCCCAAGTTCCAACCTGGTTCTTTAGAAAATATCCAAACAGCCGATGTGTTGCAGATGACGGCTCCCTATATCCTGAATACGGCCCGCGGCCCAATATTTGCAAGGATAATCCGCACTACCGAAGGCTGGCACAAAGATTGGCAAAAAAAATGGTTGCCCGCTACAAAAAGCACCCCGCCCTTCTTCTTTGGCAGTTGGATAACGAACCGGTCTATCCTCCGCTTGACCACACCACCACCAAGGACTTTTGCCACTGCGAGCATTCCCGAAAAGCATTTATTGGCTGGGCAAAGAAAAAGTATGGGTCATTAAAAAAACTAAACAAAGTTTGGGGAACCAGGTTCTGGACAACTACTTTTTCTTCTTTTGAAGATATTCAAACCCCTAAAGCCGGAATGTGGGAAGCGGTTTCTCCGCACATATTTCTAGACTGGTTCAGATTCAAAACCGAAAGCATCAGAGATTGGGTCAACCATCTTGCAAAGATTACAAGGAAGATCGACAAAAAGCATAAAGTTGGAACAAATGGTTTTATCGGGATCTGCACCCGCGTACCGGACCACAGTCTCTTGACTGATAACCTCGATTTTTATGGGTTGGACATCTATCCCAAAGGCGGAAGAATGACCAAGCGGGATTTAGCCTTCATCCTTGATCTTTGGCGAAGCTTCACTCGCGGGACCAAGGCAGAATTTCATATTACCGAACTTCAAGGAGGCCAGAATGTGCGCTGGGGTGCTCCGAAATACGTTAAAGGTCCTGAGATCAAGACCTGGACCAAAATAGCCCTGCAGCATGGCGCCCAGGCCATCCTCTATCACAATTGGCTGCCGCCTCTTTTTGGAGCGGAAACCGGAGGGTTTGGGATTTTAAAAGCAGATGGATCGGAAACCAAAAGACTAAAGGTCATAAAATCCATCAAACCTGTGCC
>JAZFXQ010000151.1:0-9497 GCA_036448795.1 Candidatus Margulisiibacteriota bacterium
CATAGTCAACTTTCTTCTTGGCAAAGTACCAGAAGGCGACCGCGGTCAGGGCTTCGAAGACGGTTGGTTTGTTTGTTGGTTTGTTTGCTAGTTTGTTAGATGTTTTCTTTATAAGCTCTAAGCCTGATCCAAAATCTGATTTTGAAATGTCTTTCCCGTTGATATTAATTCTTTCCCGGTAATCGAACAGATGCGGCGAAGTATAAAGCCCGACCTTATAGCCGGCTTCTTTGAGAATGGATGCAGTCATGGCCGCGGTTGAGCCCTTGCCATTCGTTCCCGCAATGTGGATGGATTTAAACTTTAAATGGGGATCTCCCAGCTTCTTGAGCAGATAAGTAATTCTTTCCAGTCCTAAATTAATACCAAATTTTTCAAGGGAGGCCAGATAACTTGCGTATCTCATTGATCAAAAAATTCTGAACATCATCAGGTTATAAATGAAGTTGATGATAGGCAAAATAACCATGCGGGCAAGGCCGGACATAAAGATAAAGATCAAGATGAAGAATCCAAATGGCTCCATTCTATCTATATACTGAGAATATCGATAAGGCAAAATCATTGAGAAAATCCTTGATCCATCAAGGGGAGGAATGGGAAGAAAATTGAAAACTGCCAGGATAATGTTGATCCTTACCCCAAACATTAAAGCCTGCTGCAAGACATACATTCCGGTGCTGTTGGCTTCGGGAAGAAACTTAACCACCGTAGCCAGCATCCAGGCCACAAATAAGTTGGCTACAATCCCGGCCGAACTGACATAGATCATCCCTTTCTTATAATCACGAAAGTTATAAGGATTGATCGGCACCGGCTTTGCCCAGCCAAACACGATCGGGGCACGAAGCAAAAGCAAGAGGACCGGCAGCGCAGTCCCATACGGGTCCAGGTGTGGGATCGGGTTCAAGGTGATCCTGCCGTGCATTCTGGCTGTGGGATCCCCCATCATCTCCGCCACTTTGGCGTGCGCCAATTCATGCAAAATGATCGAATACAATAATATAAATGCAATTAATATATAAAATAGAACTGCCATTTAAGCCCTCGGGTGCGCCTTCTTATACATCCTTTTTAATCTTTCTCGAGAGACAGATGTATAGATCTGGGTGGTCGAAATATCCGCATGCCCCAGCATTTCCTGGACCGACCTCAAATCTGCTCCCTTCTCAAGGAGATGGGTAGCAAAAGAGTGGCGCAAAGTATGCGGAGATGTCTTTTCTTTTACCCCGCTCATCTTAACATATTTCTTTAAGACTAACCATAATCCCTGCCGGGTCAAACGCTTTCCGTTTTTATCCAGAAAAAGCGCGTCTTTTTCTTTGCCGGGAAACTTCGGCTTCCCCTTTTCCAAATACTTTCTAATGGCTTTCATAGCAACTTTATTAACCGGCACTATCCTTTCTTTTGAACCCTTGCCAAAGCATTTTACAAAAGAGACCTCAAAATTAATATCCGAAATATCCAAGCCTATGGCTTCTGAAGCTCGCATACCGGTCGCATAAAGAAGCTCAAGCAAAGCCGCATCACGCAGAGAAATATGGTTTTTCTCCCGTGGCGCCGAAACAAGCTTAATCGTCTCGCTAATGCTTAATGCTTTGGGCAGGCGTTTGGCTTTCTTTGGAAGCTTTATGTCTCCCGTTGGATCTGCCTCGATCACTCCCTCCCTTACCAGATAGTGAAAGAAAGACTTGAGGCAGGCCAGTTTTCTTTCAGTTGAGGATACTGCATACCCTTCATCATAAAGATGCTCAAGATAAGACTTTATCATATCCCGATCGATCTTTTTGGGATCCTCAACTTTTGCAAAACGCACAAACTGGTCAAGGTCCTTTTTATAAGACTTGAAGGTGTTCTCAGAATATCCGCGCTCGATCTTTATGAATTCCAAAAAGTCTTTGCTGTGATCCTTCACGAAAGCTCTCCCTTGAGATACAACTCTGCGATCATGATCCCGATCATGGTTTTATTATCATTGATCTTTCCGTTCTTAAGCATATCCACGCACAGCTCCATATCCACCAGATCAACTTCGATAAACTCATCTGCCTCTGTTTTCTGATGCGTGCGCGTCATCTCTTCCGCTAAACAGTATTGGACGAGCTCATTCGAATATCCAGGAGAGGCATATCCCTCCCAGATCTTTCTAACTTTTTTGGCGTGGAACCCGGTTTCTTCCTCAAGCTCTCTTCGGGCACATTCTTTTCCTGACTCGCCCTTCTTAGGCACTCCGGCCGGGACTTCAAGAAGAATGTCGTCGACCGCCTTGCGGAACTGCCGAACCATAACTAATTCCTTGTCTTTAGTAACAGCTATAATCGCCACTGCTCCAGGGTGCTCGACAATCTCCCGGGTAGATTTTCTGCCTGAAGGAAGCTTAACCGTGTCTTCTCTTAATCCCAAGAGTTTACCCTTAAAGATCCTTTTAGTTTTTATCTCTTTTTCCCAGAGCTTTTTCATGAACTGGCCACCTCCAGAAGGTTCAAAATGCTCTCAGCACCCATTATCATATCCTGGATCGCAATTCTTTCAGAAGTGGTATGTACTCGATCGGCCCCAACCCCCATGATAACGGTCGGGATCCCGGCTGCATTAAAAATATTGGCATCCGAACCACCACCGGTTTGCTTCAAGACCGGTTTAAGTCCGGTCTTTTTTGCCGCAGCCATTGCCAACCTCAAAATCCTTTCTCCCTTTTTAATCTCAAAAGACCGATAAACCTGCTCAACCTTGAGCTTCAATCTGGCTTTAAATTTGGAAGAGGTATTAAGAAGGATCTTTTCCATGTGTTCAACCTGCCGCTTGAGTTTTTTAAAATTATGACTGCGCGCCTCTCCTTTGAGCTCGACCTCATCCGGAATGATATTGGTAGCCTTACCACCTTTGATCAGACCGATATTGGAGGTCGTTTCTTTATCAATTCTTCCGAGTTTCATCTTGGAAATAGCGATCGAGGCCACTTTTATGGCGTTGATCCCTTCCTCAGGATGGATCCCGGCATGGGCAGCCCGGCCAAAAACGGTTGCGACTAAATTGTACTGGGAAGGGGCCTTGTAAATTATCGCATCAACATCTCCGCCGTCCAAGGTAATGCCAAAATCAGCCAGGAACAATCTTTCTGGCAGCGCTTTCGCTCCCAAAAGGCCTATCTCTTCCGCTACGGTAAAAATGACCCGGATGGGTGGATGGGGTAATTTCTTTTCTTTTAAAATCCTTAAGATCTCAAGAATAACTGCCACTCCGGCCTTGTTATCCGCCCCCAGAACAGTCATCCCGGTAGAAGTAATATATCCCCTCCGCTCAATCGGCTTAATCTTTTTTCCTGGAGAAACAGTATCCAGGTGAGCATTCAGAAGTATGCGGGGCTTTTTGATCTCCCGGCCAGGGATCTCAACGATCAAATTCCCGACTTCGCCACCCCTCACCCTACCCGCCTCATAATATCTGAGGCGCAAAGCCCGCAGCTCCTTTTGCAAAAATCCAACCACTTTGCCTTCTTTTAATGAAAGGCTGTCTGTCCTGACTAATTTCTTAAAGGTTCCGATCAATCTGCGCTTATTGATCATCGAAAATGTTCATATCCTCCGCTTTTGGGTAGAAAAACCTTTCCATGAATATCAACTAACTTCACGCCTCTTTGTTTCGCAACAATCTCTCCAACTATCGAGACTTTTGTTCTGGTTTTTTTCTGGATAAATTTCATAAGCTCAACCGCTCTAGATCTCGGGGTTGTAAAGACCAGCTCGTACTCTTCTCCACCATAAAGCGCCTGGTTAAGAGCGGCCCCTTTGGCAATTGGAACAGAATCCAACCAGATCCTAGCACCAACTTCGCTAGCTTTACAAATTTCAAGAACTGAACGCGCCAAACCGTCGCTTGAGTCGATCATGGAAGTTGCTAGACCAGACTTAGCAATGGTACGCGCTTCCTTTAATCGGGAAATGGGAAACGGGAAATGGGAAATATATTTTTTGGCTGCAGCTCCACCAAACTTACCTGTCACCAAAATTGCATCTCCGACTTTTGCATTTGACCTAATCAGTAAATTCTCCTTTTCAACCTCACCAAGCAAGGTAACGCTTACGACCAGCTCCTTGGGAGACTGAACTGTGTCTCCTCCAATCACCTCTATCTTATGCTTCTTTGCCGCCTTCTTTATTCCCCGATAGAGTTCCTCTATTTTCTTGACTGAAAGATCTTTGTTGGCCCCGATCGTCACCAGTGCATAGGTCGGATATCCCCCCATCGCAACAATATCCGAGACGTTGATGGCTAAAGCTTTATATCCGAGATCAAAGAAAGAAATAGTTTTCAACTTGAAGTGGGTATTCTCTACAAGGGTATCAGTGGTGATTAGTTGATATACGTCTCGCGACTGGATAACCGCCGTGTCGTCTCCGATTCCGACTACTACCCTTTTGGATGGTTTTCCCAGCTCTTTTGAAAGACGCTCGATCAATCCAAATTCACCAAGTTGGGAGAGTTTCATAAGAAAGATTATAGCATAAAAACCTCTAAATCCATGCAACTTTTCCATTAGTTATCCCGATATATATAGCGTATGACCTTTATAAACAAAGACGATGCTATCCTTCGAGTCATAGCTAACATACAAAAAGCACCGCTGGGCTCAACAGCGCCATTAAACTCAACTGCCCCAACTGGTAAACTCGAAGCGCCAGATTTTAAAGGGG
Organism: Candidatus Margulisiibacteriota bacterium; assembly: GCA_036448795.1. Classification (GTDB taxonomy): domain Bacteria; phylum Margulisbacteria; class WOR-1; order O2-12-FULL-45-9; family O2-12-FULL-45-9; genus JAZFXQ01. The sequence goes on from JAZFXQ010000151.1 coordinate 4,695, forward strand.
CCATTCGAAATGAGAACAAAACCGCATTCAACCTAAGGGAACTAGAAAACAAATACCCGATCACTTTCACAAGACTCTCGATATACGGAGCGCAACATGTATAAAAGTGAACCACCGGTTGATGTTGTCAAAGGCCTGGATGAATGGCTTTATTCAATTAAAGATAAAGTTGGCTTTGATCTTATAAAAGAAATCGCCCTGGAAGAAGGAAATCATGGAACACACGCCTCAGACGGACGCTTCACCATCGGGGAAGCCATCTTTAAAAAAGGAAATAAATTCTTTTGTTCCATTTTAAATCATGAATACGAACACTTGATGGATGGCGAGATCACCAAAAGGCATATAAAAACCCTGTTCTCAACTATGAATCCGGAAGATCTAAAAAATGTATTAACCAACCGGCTGGTCCTTCTTCACGCGCATTATGAAAAAATCCTTGAGTCAACTGTGGAATTACTAAAAGCTGATCAAAGATTCAAGAATCTGCTTTCTTCTCTCATGCAAAGAACCAGGAATATCCCGGCCCATGATGCCATAAAACTTTTCTTGAGCAAAGAGATCAGCCTGCAAAGCCTGGGAGCGCTGGGGCATGTATTATCCAGCAAAGAGGAAAGACTGACCATTGATAGATACCTAAAGATGAATTATGGGATCCCGAAGCTTTACGCTTTTGTCTCCAAGCCGTTTAATCTCAGCCGGATCGATCCCAGATTGGCGAAAATAAGCGATCCCCGCATAACTATCTATCCAGAGCTTTCAGCCACATTTGCGGAATTATCCTTAGAGGATAAAGCAGAGATCTTACACTTTGGCAGCAAGGCCGCCCAAAAAACTGTAGAAACTCTTCTGGTCCTTGCGCGCGATGCTGGAAAAATGGAATTAAGTGAGGTCATCGAGATATTCGGTCCGATCGCCCCAAACCTCCCAAAGATCTACAGCGGCCCCGTTTTATCTTTTCAAGACGTCCGAGGAGATCTTCATAGCGCAGAATTCGCCGCACATGGAGCAAACATCTTCGCTCTTTGATTTTCGAACTTCGTGAATCTTCCTTGCTTTCTCCGGATCGATCGATAATTGAATCTGTTTTCCCCAGTTAAGTTCTTTGCGAGCTTTTGACATTTCGACATCCCAATCTTTTGCTCCAGGGATCCCTTTGGCGATATCCGCACAATGGGCGGCGATCCGAGAAGCAATCACTCCCTCCCGAACATCCTCAGGCGTGGGAAGTCCCAAGTGTTCGGTTGGAGTAACGTAACACAGGAAATCGGCACCCGCAGAAGCTGCTAGAGCTCCACCGATCGCGGAAGTTATGTGATCATAACCCGGAGCCACATCGGTTGGAAGTGGACCCAAAACATAAAATGGCGCTCCTTTACAAACCTCTTTCTGCATCTTGATCTGAGACTCTATTTGATCAAAAGGAACATGCCCCGGTCCTTCGACAATTACCTGAACCCCTGCTTCCCAGGCGCGTTGGGTTAAATCCCCTAAAACTATCAACTCCTGAATCTGGGCCTGATCCCCGGCATCCACAATTGAACCCGGACGCATCCCATCTCCAAGCGAAAGAGTTATATCGTATTTTCGGGCAATCTCAAGCAAACGATCGAAATATTTGTAGAACGGGTTCTCCTCTTTGTTTTCAAGGATCCACTTCATCATCAAGGCTCCGCCGCGGGAAACTACATCCATAAGCCGAGGATGTTTTTTCAATCTTCCTACAGTTTCAAAGGTCACTCCAGAATGGATGGTCATAAAATCGACTCCATCCTTAGCCTGCTCCTCCACCACTTCAAACATGCCATCCACAGTCATTTTATTGCCAAGCTGTGCTTGATAGATAGGAACCGTTCCCAGAGGAACTGGACAAGCCATGAGGATCGATCTTCGAATAGCTGAAATATCTCCGCCGGTTGAAAGATCCATGACCGTGTCAGATTTTACGTCAAGGGAAGCCTCAAGCTTTTTCAGTTCATCGGAAAGATCAGGAAAATCAGCAGATGTTCCGATATTCGCATTGACCTTGGTCTTCAATCCCTTGCCAATGCCAATCGGTTCACAGTTTTTATGCAAAGGATTAAATGGTATAGCGATCACACCCTGAGCAACGCCAACACGAATCTCCTCAGGCGATCGCCCCTCATCCCTCGCAACCCGTCGCATTGCCTCAGTAACATTACCTTTAAGTGCTTCTTCTCGTTGGGTCACTAAATTCCCCTCTCCTTTGTTCGAGGTTTATAAGTCTTTTTGATCAACTTAAACGCGGTTTGAACCGCTTCTTTAGGGGTGCGCACATTAACTATTCCTTGATCAACCTTTCCATCACCCCGGATAAGCTCCCAGGTTTTAAGCCCAACCACCGGGATCCCATAGCCTAAGGCGAAACCGATCTCTGAGAGGGTTCCGTATTTTCCTCCGATGGCAATAATGACCTGACCGGTTTTGACCACTATTTTATTTCGAGCATAACCCAGACCGGTGACAATTGATATATCAATGTAGGGATTAGCTTCATCGTGTTTGCTTCCGGGCAGGATGCCAACGGTCAATCCGCCGGCCGATTTGGCTCCTTTGGCTGCCGCTTCCATAACTCCTTTAAGCCCTCCACAGACCAAAATCGCGCCTGCTTTGGCGATCAATCTACCTACTTCTTCCGCCAGTTTATAAGCTCCAGGCGAAGAATTGCTTTCCCCAACTACCGATATAAATATCTTTTCTTTTTTACGTGGCATCTCTAGTTGCAATTATAGCACAAAAAGGTAAATCTTGAGGATAAGCTTTATTTATTTTTCTCCTGCAAACGCTGAGCTCGATAAAAATATTCCATGGCTTTTTTTTCTTTTCCTTGTTCTATACATATCATGCCTTTTACATACCAGGCCTCAGCGTAATCAGCCTTATATTTAAGGGCCATATCAAAATATCTGTTGGCTTCCTCCGATTTTTTTTGCCCAAGCAATAGCATGCCTTTATGAAACCAGGCTGGAGCAAAATCAGGTTTAAAATCAAGAGCTCTCTCATAACACTCTATGGCTTCTTCTGGTTTTCCTTGTTTATCAAGTGCAACACCCTTATTAATCCAGACCTCGACATCATCAGGTTTAAATTCAAGAGCATTATCATAACACCCTATGGCTTCAATTAGTTTCCCTTGCTCATCAAGTGCATATCCCTTATTACTCCAGGCTTCGGTTAAATCAGGTTTAAATTCAAGGGCAATGTCACAATATCTAACGGCTTTCTCTGGTTTTCCCTGCGTAAAAAGCGCAAGGCATTCATTTGAATAATGCATAGCAATACTTTCTCTATCAGTATTGGTGCCATTCTGGGTTTTTTCAAAAATCAACGCTTCTGCATCCAAGCGGTATTTATTCCCATCAAGAGGGGTAATTAGATAAACATGAGCTACCTCTCCCTTGGCATGAGCTTCCATCCCTGCGGCTCGAAGCAAAACAACTAAAAGATGACTATATTCAAGACAATAGGCAACTCTTTCTTCTTTGGAAGCTGCCATAATCTCTTTTGGCAAACAATCGCCAAATTTCATCCTGAGAGGAGTCCTATAATCATAATCGAGGCGGATTTCAAGCCCACCTTCTGCCTCAGTTAGTCCAAAATAGCGAACACCTTCAAATTCAAAGAATTTATCTGGAGGGATGACAGATCTAAAAAGAATAATGGCTTTTTCCAGCTGGGTTTTAGGATCATATCTCTTAAATAAGTTTTCTACATGCTTTATTATTTCAGTCGTTATCTCAAAAGGATCTTCCAGGCCAGCATCACGAAGTTCCTTTATGACCAATCCATATTTTCCTCGATTGCTGAAAACCAGCTCTTTTAACTCCTCTGGTTCAACCCAGCCATTCCTATCCTTTTCATCAGCCTTTTGAGTTAAGGCGTTATAATTGAAAGGAAGTTTCTCCCCTTTCTCGGGGATCGGAAGGCCCAGGCTTCTATATAATATTGGAGTTAACTCTGACATTGGATTTCCCTCTTCTTTTATCTACATATTTATCACAAAGAAATCGATAAAATTTCATTATAAGCATAAATTTTTCTTGTAAAAATATGATAATTTTGTTACTATAAACGCACTATGCCGATGACAATCACTCAAAAAATCCTGGCCAAACATGCTGGAAAAAAGTCGGTTGAACCGGGTCAGCTCATCAACTGCAAAGTCGATCTGGTCCTGGGAAACGACATAACTGCTCCTCCAGCCATAAAAGAGTTTGAAAAGATCGGGGTAAAAAAGGTTTACAACAAAAAGAAAATCTATCTTGTGCCCGACCACTTCACCCCTGCCAAAGACATGGAATCCGCCCAGCAGGTTCAGATGATGCGGGAATTTGCTAAGAAATATGGGATCGTGAACTTCTTTGAGATCGGATGCATGGGGATCGAGCATGCCCTTCTTCCTGAGATGGGCGCTATAAAACCCGGCGATCTCGTAATTGGAGCAGATTCTCATACCTGTACCTATGGGGCTCTGGGGGCATTTTCAACCGGCGTTGGTTCAACTGACATGGCGGCGGCCATGGCCACTGGAGAAGTCTGGCTAAAAGTTCCGGAACAGCTTAAGTTTGTCTACAAAGGAAGACTAAACAAATGGGTTGAAGCCAAAGACCTGATCCTTTATACCATCGGACAGATCGGAGTGGATGGCGCCCGTTACATGTCCATGGAATTCACTGGTCCAGTAATCAAGAAACTTTCGGTTGAAGGTCGGCTCACTATGGCAAACATGGCAATTGAGGCCGGCGGAAAGAATGGAATTTTTGAGGTCGATGATAAAACCAA
>JAZFXQ010000152.1:0-2480 GCA_036448795.1 Candidatus Margulisiibacteriota bacterium
GTCCAACCGCAATAAGAATACCAATAAAAAATAAACATACCAAGGAAAAAATAGTATTAGAAATTAAACTGCCAGCTGAATTGAAATAACTGAGAATTATCAGATTTATTGATCGGAAATAATATCCTTAAATGGCTTACCTTGTCAAACACCCTGTTCACCCAGCCCGGCAAAGGAAATCCGCGGTGCAGGGAATAGATCGGCATAGGCTTCCACACTTCTTTACCCTCATATTTAACCTCAACCAGATAACGGCTCAGTAATTTTTTGTCCCAGTTCTCGTCTTCCAGGTCTTCCGCTCGATAGCTCGGTTGAATGAAATATTTATATAAAGGAGCCATCCCTTCCAAAGATGGATCATCTGCTTTGGCTGGACCGATCACCATCCATTGCGTCATCCTTCGGATGTAGGTCATCTCCGCCCCATGCAGGGCCGGAACGATCTGAAACCCACCCAGACTTCCGATGGGCGAGACCGAAACATCGATCACTCCGGCGTGATTGGCGCGGATGCGTCCAGGATCCACATACTTGCTTCCCTCAAACCTTCCCACGCCTGAAACCGGGCGAAGTACTTCTCCGATCAACTTTTCTTCTCCAGAAAAATAGCAGATCGTGATCCTTCCGCCGAATCTATTCTCGATCACTATTTCTTTGGGAAATTCAACCGGTCGCTTAACCAAAATATAATATGTGTCACCCACCTGAGGCACATAATCTAAAGGAAGTGGTAGGAGTGGCTGCGCTGGGCGGGAAAGCATGACCACATTTCCAACAAAGGGTGAAAATCCTCCTCCAAAGATGCTTTCGCCAGCTGAAATATCCACGTAAATAGAAGAATTCGGACTAAGGTATGATCTGTATTTTCTGGGGGGCATAAGAAACTCTTTGGGAAGGATTGAAAAAATAGCCCGGCTTTCGTCAGATGGCCCGGCTTTGATATGGATGGCATTCACTGCCGTGGCCACTACCCTTCCCGGCTCCATCCAGCGCGAGGCAGAATAGCCGTGGGGGTTTATCTTCTGAGTTGGATATAAGACCTTTCCCGCGGCATTCCAAGATTTTCCTTTATCCTCGCTTACTTCAATCGCGCCATTCGTCCAGTTCTCGATCTTTATGCGATAGATCTCTTCGAACTCAGGCTGGTTTTCGTACCCTATGGCAGGAGAAACCCCGCGTTCTAAGGTAGTCGCACCTGCAGCGCTCGCCAAAAGACAAAAGACTAATATCCATGAGTGGATTTTCATTTGGATTTAAGAAACTCGATCAGGGTCCTCACCGGCACCCCGGTCGCTCCCTCAGCCAGGCATCCTCTTCCTTTGGAAAGATAGGCTGTTCCAGCGATATCGATATGCACCCAGGGAGTGTCTTTCACAAAGCGGTGGAGGAACGTTGCTCCGACCGAGGGCGAAGCCCCCTTTCCTTCCGAGGCGTTCTTCTGATCCGCAACCGTGCTTTTTAGATATTCCTTGTATTCCTTATAAAGCGGGAGCAGCCAGACTTTTTCCCCCGATCTTTTTGCCGCATTTTTTATTCCCTGGATAAGATCCTCATCGTTTCCCATCAGTCCGGAAGCCGCATCCCCCAGAGCGGTGATGCATCCGCCGGTCAGGGTCGCGCAATCGATTATCTTTTTGGCTCCTTTTTGCTTGGCATAGGTAATGGCATCCACCAGGATCATGCGCCCTTCTGCGTCAGTTGAGATGATTTCCGTGGTTATGCCTGACAAGCTTGAAACCACATCTCCAGGCTTTGAGGCACCCCCATCCGGCATATTTTCCGCAAGAGGGATAACCGCAAAAATATTCTTTTTAACTTTAAGTTGAGCAATGGCCCGCATGGTCTCGATCACCGCCGCTGCTCCCGCCATATCCATTTTCATGGCCCAGAGCTTCCGGGAAGGCTTAAGTGATATCCCCCCTGCATCAAAGGTAACACCCTTCCCGATCAATGCAATCAGGTCTCTGGTCTTTGGTCTTTGGTCTTTGGTCTTAAGAACAACCACCTTGGCCGGCTCCCTGCTCCCTTTGGCAACCGCATGAATGGCCTCCATCCCCTCTTCCCTGGGATCAAGAATCCTGCATTTTAGGCCGACTTCCCTGGCCATCTTCCTGGCATAATTTGCCAATGAAGTGGGTGTGACTTTGTTGGCCGGGGCATTCACCAGGTCCCGCGCCCGATTCTCCGCACTCGCTACTATTTCTCCAACCCTTACTCCCTCTTTCATAACCCTTGCCTTTTTCTTATCTTTTTCAATAATAACAAATTCATTAATTTTGAATTTTGAGTTTTGAGTTTTGAGTTTTTCAGATTTGTATCCCACAAATTCATATTCCCCAAGAAGAGCTCCCTCAACTGTGGCTTGAGCAGCTTCCTGGGCTCCCAACCCACCTACTCCAGCCCCATGCACAATGCTGGCTGCCCTCTTGGCTTTGACTTTTTGGCTCGCTTTTATTGCTGAAGCTTGAGCAACCCTCACC
>JAZFXQ010000153.1:0-3634 GCA_036448795.1 Candidatus Margulisiibacteriota bacterium
TAAAAATAGAAAAAAAGTGAAATTTCTCTGAAAAGGATGCGATAAAAACACGTGAGGTGATCTACCATGTCAGCCCGTGTGGGAAAAATAATCAGAAGTCAATATCGGATGGCCAATATCTACGCAAAAAGAGGATTGGTTAGAGCTAAATCATTCGTCGCTAAGCATCAAGATTTAATGGCTTTTGCGGCGGTCAATCTGGCGGCCCTTCCCCTTCTCCTCTCCTTAAAATCTGCCAAGCTTCCCCTCCTCGTCGGTATTTGCTGGGAACGCAACCTAAGAGACGATGTGGCAAATGCCGCACGCCAGAAAATTCTAAAAGAACTTACTCGACTGGATGAATTTAATGAATTGATCGAAGAAGTCGAACCCGCTCTTCGCGATGCCCTGAGCCAGGCCATGGCAGAGATCAGTCAGCTGGAACGATCCAGCAGTTTTGATAGAACCGCTTTTCGAAAACAACAGGAAACAATTATTCAGATGATCGAAAAACAGGTCTGGGAAACCCTGGAACCCAAGATCCAGGATGCCCAGAAAAAGGCTCGCCTGAGAGCCTGGATCGATAATTTAAAAGGAAAATTATCTGAAGTGGATGAAATCCAGCAGCGCGCGGCGGATGTGCTTCGCGAAAACGTAAGAGAAATTCTCTACGACCTTAACGAAAAGACCGAGGACGAGCTCGGTCAAAGCATTCCCGGAGAAATCGAGGGCGGCGAAGGCGACAACGCCATGCATGTCCTGGCCGAAACCATTGTGGAAAAGATCATGGACCGCGACCTTGATCCTGATATTGCCATGGGACAGATCGTTTCTGAAATCGGCAAAAGCGGGGTTCTGGACACAAAAGGAAATGAAAAACTTATTTCCGGTCTGCTCAAGGACTCTAAAACCAATGACGGAGAAACCAACCTGGAAAACCTTTTCACAGATTTTAGAAAAACCTATCTGGATCCTGGAGCAGGAACCCTGCATCTGCCCAAAGAGGTCAAGATGGATACCCTAGATCAAACAAAAAGATCGAAAGCTACCGAAACTTTGAAAGATAAGGGGGAGAAAAAAGATGGCGAAAGTAACTAGATTACCAATTGGAAAAACTACCAGAATGATTAAAGTCTTAACCGCCCTGGCGGTGGTAAAAAAAACTGCTGATCTTTACAGACTGCAGGGGATAACTCCAGGTTTAAAGCTTGATTCGCAGGTTTCCAACCCCATATTTACCCTTAACTCAAGCGCCATCCAGCTCCAAAATATATTACGCGGTTCTTCACAGGCAGAAGGAGTAAACGGCGCTGAAGGAACCAGTGGAGTAGACGGCGCGGACGGAGGAAAACCTCCTTCGAATCCAATCGATCGGCTCGAAAAAATGGGCCTGCGCAATATTACCAAAGAAGCCCGCGAAGGCGAACTTGATCCGGTTTTTGAACGCAGCGATGAGATGGCGGAGCTCTCCAGAAGACTTAAAGGGGGAAGCAACGCCCTTCTTATTGGAAACACCGGGGTTGGTAAAACCGCTATTGTGGAAGGTCTGGCCCAGGAATGGAAAGGCGAAGAAAATGTTTGCTTCTTCAGCCTGGGGATGAAAGACCTTGACCGAAATGTTCTAGAACCCCAGCTAAAAGCAATTATAGAGACGGTCCAAGAAGGATTCCGCCAAGGATATGAAATCTACATCCTGATGGACGAACTGCATCTCTTTGAACAGGCCGGGATCTTAGAACTCTTAAAAGAACCTTTGGCCCGCCCTGGTTTTCAGGTGGTTGGGGCCACCACTACTGACGAGTATTACAGATACTTTAATAATGCGGCCACCAAGAGAAGGTTTGGCGATCCAATTTTTATTCAAGCCCTGACCGGCAACCGACTCCGCCGATTGGTCAGGAACATCATCCCGGTCATTCTTGAAAGACTAAAAGGGTCAGAAAAGATCGTGGTCCCTCCCCGATCCCGCCAGACCGCGATCGAACTTTCGCCTTTAGCCGTAGGACGCTTCCCTCCGGACGCCACCATTGCCCTCTTAAAGGATGCGATTGGGACTAAACGCTCCCAGCTTGGTGACCTTAAGAGAGTCCTATCCGAAATCCCGCAACAGCTAACGGACGACCTGAATGACCTCATGGAATACGAAAGTGATGCCATGCACACGGAAGTGGCCGGCATCTGGAAATCGGTCATCGGGATCGTGAGCCACTATCTGGAAAACGAAGTTATGCTTGCGCGCGTTGAAGAGGAACTCACCCGCACTGGAAAATTGACCATCACTGAAAGTGACGTCCGCACCGAGGCCTCCAAAATGGCGGGGCTTGATTTAAGAAGACTGGATCAACTGGACGTTCAACAATTATCTCAAATTGAAACCAGGATAAGGACCCGTTTTATTGGTCAGGATCAAGCGGTCAAAGCCATTGCCGGAGCTATCAAGCGCTACAAATCCGGCCGCCGGAAAAAGAAGTCTCCGATCGCATCCTTTCTTTTTACCGGACCAACCGGCATTGGGAAAACTGAGCTGGCCCATACCCTGGCCTGGCTCCTCTTTGGAAACCCTGACAAAGTCATGACTATTGATATGACCAAATGTAATGGCCGGGGAGGAAAGGCTCTGCTTTTTGGACCGGATCCGGGCTTTGTTGGATTTGACTCTACTGAAGGCATGCTTCCCGGACTCCTCAAAAGAAAGGAAAACCGGCACGGAGTACTATTCTTTGACGAAGCTGACAAAGCGGACCGCGAGGTGTATGAATCCCTGCTGGTAATGCTTGATCAGGGCTATGTCCAGAACAAAAAGACCGGCGAAAAGTACTCCCTAGAAGATATTGTAGTGATCATGGCCTCCAACCAGGGCGAGACGCAAATGTTGAAACCTGCCCAGATGAAAAAGATGGCTGAAGATCACATTCGGGCAAAGGAAAACGAACTAAGAGAACAATTAGAGGAAACTAATAGTAAATGGAAAACTACAAAAGGCTTGAATGATGAGACAGATGCTCAATACCAAGCCATGATTCAGAAATTAGAAAAGGAGCTCGCAGAGATCAAGGCGAATCGATCAACACTTAAAAATGAGATCATTGAAAAATTGATCGAAGAAAACCGAAAGATCGCCGGCAATTCCTTTAGAAACCAGACTGATGAATATGAACGTGAGAAATACAGCCCGGCTTTTCTTAACCGTTTGGAGATTATCCCTTTTGATTATCTAAACGAAGCAGAGCTTTCTATCATCGCCGATATCATGTTCAAAAATTTTGTGGCGCAGGTAGAAAAGGATCAGAAGCTGGAGATAATACTTGGTGAAAACCAGGCTGAATATGAAGCCATCAAACAATATATTATGGCCAAGGGAACTGATCTATCAAATGGAGCGCGGCCGCTCAAACGCGCCATTGAAGACCATCTCGACAATCCCTTCTCCGCCTGGTTGATCGAAGCCCTTCCCTCAGGCGAATACATCATCAAAGTCTCGCTCAAAGATGGAAAACCGCTTTTTGAGGAGACCCAAACCAAGTCCGAAAGAGGAAAGCAGATGGACATTGCCCACCTCCGCGGAAGAAAGGGAACTATTCTGCGCAGATTAAGCGAGTTGGCTAAGAAAGATGAAGAAATTGAGGCATCCGCCATATCTAATATTCTGGCTCCT
>JAZFXQ010000154.1:0-2892 GCA_036448795.1 Candidatus Margulisiibacteriota bacterium
AAGATCTTAAAGATTTCGTCTGCTTCTTCGGCATCTTCCAGCTCTACCCGTAATAAGGTTCGGCTCTCTGGATTCATGGTCGTTTCCCAGAGTTGCTCGGGATTCATTTCTCCCAGGCCTTTATAGCGCTGGAGGTGGATGCCCTCTTTGCCAATCCTCTTTAGAAGCTTCTCCAGCTCTTTCTCGCTGTAGACATATTCCAGGGCCTTACCTTTTTTGACCAGGTAAAGTGGCGGCTGAGCAATGTATAGGTGACCGCCTTCAATGAGTCTTCGCGCATATCGAAAGAAGAAGGTCAAAAGCAATGTCCTGATATGGGCCCCGTCAACATCTGCGTCGGTCATGATAACCACTTTGTGATAATTCAGTTTCTTAAAAAATTCCTCTTCTGAAACTTCTTCTCTTTCGCCGTCGCCGCTAAGGCCTGAGATCACGCCCGGCCCAATGGCAGTGATCATGGTGCGGATCTCGTTTGAAGTCAAAATTTTATCGATGCGCGCTTTTTCAACGTTTAAAATTTTTCCGCGCAGCGGCAAAATAGCCTGGAAGCGTCGGTCCCTGCCTTGTTTGGCCGACCCACCGGCACTATCGCCTTCCACGAGGAACAGTTCGCACTTCTCAGCATTGCTTTCGGAACAATCCGCCAGCTTTCCCGGCAATAGCGCGGTATCTAGCGCTGATTTCTTTCTTTCAAGCTCCTGGGCTTTTCTGGCCGCTGCACGTACACGATAAGCCATAAGGGTTCTTTCAACAACGGCTCTGGCTACGGCCGGGTTCTTGTCCAGATAAGCATTCAGGTTATCGGTAACAACCGAGTCAACTAAACCTTTAACCTCGCTGTTGCCAAGCTTGGTCTTGGTCTGCCCTTCGAATTGCGGATCCGGGACCCGCAGGTTGATGACCGCGGTCAACCCCTCCCTCACATCATCTCCGGAAAAAGATTCATCCTCCTTGGCAAGATTGTTTTTCCTTGCATAATTGTTTATGGCCTTGGTTAAAGCCGACTTAAACCCGACCTCATGCGTTCCCCCCTCTTTGGTCTTGATACAATTTACAAAAGAGAAAATATTTTCATCATAATAATCCTTGCAGTGCTGCATGGCGACCTCAACATAGACGTGGTCCTTCTGCGCGCCAAAGAAAATGGGCGGTTTATAAAGCAGGTCCTTCTTCTGGTTTAAGTGCTCAACATATGAAATGATGCCTCCTTCAAATTGATAGGTCTCGGTCCGCAGATCCGTGCTCTTTTCTCTCTCGTCGGTAAAGACGATCTTTACGCCTTTGTTCAAATAAGCCAGCTCGCGCAGCCGGTGCGCAACGGTTTTTCGATCGAAGGCGGTCTCGCTGAAGATTTCTAGGTCGGGCTTAAAGGTTATAGTTGTTCCGGTTTTATTCTTGTCTTGGGCGGCAACAATTTTCTCCTTTTTCGGCTTGCCGCGATCATAGTGCTGGGTATAGACTTTGCCCTCCCTCAGGACTTCTGCGTCCATCCATTCTGAAAGAGCGTTTACCACCGACACCCCCACCCCATGCAATCCTCCTGAAACCTTGTAAACCATGTCTCCGAATTTTCCGCCAGCGTGCAGGGTTGTCAAAACCACTTCAATAGCCGGCCTTTTGGTTTCTTTATGAATATCAAAGGGAATCCCGCGCCCATTGTCCAAGACGGTTACTGAGTTGTCTTTGTGGATCGTAACTGCAATCTGATCACAATGTCCAGCCAGGGCTTCATCGATGCTGTTATCCACTACTTCGTAGATCAAGTGGTGTAAGCCAGCTTTCGCGGTTGAGCCGATGTACATGGCCGGTCTTTTCCGGACCGCCTCAATCCCTCCCAGAACCTTAATTTTAGAGGCGTCGTAAGCGGCTGAAGGTTTTACTTCTTTTTTCTTTGCCATATTACCCTCCGGCTTTAAATTTTATGTCCAGTAGGACTTCCTTCCCGGCCTCTCTGTTAAATTTATTCATAATTTCACATTTAAGAAAAGAAAGCTCCTGGGCCCAGGCTGGGGATGCGGCCCTGACATAAAGGACTCGATTTCTTATCTTGACTGCTTCGGTCTGCCTTCCCACTCTATCGTCCACCACCCTATCCCACAAAGACAGCAATCTGCAGGCCTTAACCGTTCTCCCGAACCCGGCTTCTATTCCATCTAGAATTTCAGACAGCCTTTCTGTCACTAGGCCGCCTCCTGGGTGCGGATAGGCATTACAATATAGAGGTATTCTCCCTTCTCGTCCTGTTTTATGATCCCAGGCCCCAGGGCCTCGGTAAGCTCCAAAATTACACCTTCTGTTTCAACTGCTTTCAGCATGTCCGTAACCAATCGGATATTAAAAGCAACTTGGGCCTTCTTTTCCCCTTTAATTTCCGCACCAAGAACCTCATCAATCGTTCCAACGTCCGGAGTGCTGGCTGCCAAATGAAGGTTTTCCCCTTTGATTTCAAAGCGCACGATATTGGCAGAGCCGGAAGCAATTACAGCGGTCCGTTCGGCTGCCTCTAAAAAGCTTTTGCTGCTTAAGGCTATCTTGGTGGTGCTTTTCTTGGGAACCACCTGTTTATAATCCGGAAATTGTCCTTGAATCAACCTCGAAACCAGATAAATATCCATATATTTAAAAGAAATCTGGTCAGAGGAAACAGTCACTTTTATCTCTTCCTCCCCTTTTCCAAATTCAAGAATTCGAATCAACTCCTGGAGCGTTTTCGCAGGAATTATCGCACTGACTGTTGCCTCTCCTGCCAGCTTTATCTTTTCCCCCCGCTTGGCCAAACGATAGCCATCCGTGGCAACCATGCGAATATTTGAAGTGTCTCCCGCAAGAGAGCTCTTTCCAACCTCCAGCAAGACCCCCGTCAAAACATACTTTTCTTCACTTCCCGAAACT
>JAZFXQ010000155.1:0-2065 GCA_036448795.1 Candidatus Margulisiibacteriota bacterium
AAAAATACTGCACATTTGCTTCATAGCTCGAGACCATAAATTTATCCGAGCCGTCACTGGCCATCATCATCAGGGTTTTAGTTCCCAGCTTATTCTCAATAAATACCAGCCAGGAGCCATCGAAAGAAAGGTCAGCATCCGTGACCCGCATTCCCTTTGTTAAGCGGTGCAGACTATGCGCCATCAAATCATATTCATATAGATCCATATAGGTATAGTAGTTTCTGTAAGTATCAAATTTTGAAAAAAGAAGCTTCTTTCCATCCGGAGACAGAGATAGATTGCTTGAGGAAACCGAAGCCTCAATGAGCTTCTTATCCCCCTTCCCGTTCGAATCAACCACTCTTATGTTTGGATATTGATCCGCGTTCCTTTGCTCATAATATATAGATCTTGAATCCCTTGACCACTTGGGCTTGAGGTTGTAATAACCGGTATGGGTTATTAGTCCTGGCTCAGTTAATTTGCCCAAACCCTCCTCTTGTGTTTTGTATTTTTCACGCAGGTGATCCAGCCAGTCGTTCCAGAGCATACTTAAAGGCTTGCGGTAAAGAAAGAGAAAGGCCCCATCCACGCCGTAAGTGTAGAGAAAATCGCCATAAACATGAGCCAGAGTGATCAGCTTATCTTCTCCATAAGTTTCTGACAGATACTCCAAAAACTCCACCCCGTAAAGGTAGCGCAGATGCCCCATGGGCCAGCGAACCGTATTCACGGCTGCCTGATCAAGGGATTTGAGATTATCTTCCAAAACATCCATTCTCATCATCATTTCCCAGCGGGGATCTTTCCCTCTGCCATCCTGGGTATATCTTGTCTCCATATAAGTCGCGATTCCCTCGGTCATGAACCAGGGCTCCAGGGCATTTGGAAAGACGGTTCTTCCAAAGATAAACTTAAACAGACGCATTCCCCCTTCCACGATATCCAAATGCAGGACATGCGTATACTCATGCAGAAATACGAATTTTAACCAGAGATCATATTTGGAGGGATTGAGGTTGGTTGACCAATCGGTCAAGTAAAGCGTGACCCGCGGATCCGGAATGACCGTGGTCCAGCCATTGCCGTAATCGACGGCATCGATAAGCACCACGTTTGTTTTTAGATCCGGCTCATGCTTTAAGATCGGGACCAGTTTATCATGGACCTCTTCAGCCATGGGAGCAAAGCGCCTGGCGATATCCTCCAGTCCATCGTGGAAGTGGATGGAAAAGTGCGGGGTCTCAATCGTTCTCCACTTTAGTGAAGGATCCAGCCAGGTGGCCGCCTCACAAAACTCAAAATTGAAAACTAAAAACGCAAAACTACAACTCAAAATTAAAAGCATTTTGAACTTTAAGTTTTGAATTTTACACCCAGCCTTTCTTCGAATCCCTTGATCAAAGCTTTACTGAGCTCTTCAAAGCTCACTTTTCGACCAAGAACTGCTTCAATGCTCACCGCATTCTGCTTCTCATAGGAATTTTTCAGAACTGAATAGGCGCTATTATCTATGTTGCTTACAAAGATTGATCCCTGCTGCAGCAAGGCCCGTTTCCCCCGCTTCTGCGCGCTGCCCACGATTTTCTTTCTGTCAACAACGATCTCATATTCTGCCGGATAGGAAAAACACAACTGGGATTTATTTCGGGTTTCGTGCTTCGGATTTCGGATTTGCGCCACAATCCCTATCTTATTCAACGCAAACACAATCGCCTCCGATATCCTTTTATACGAAGACACCAATCCCTTCGGCAGCACAGGATTATCAATCGCGGTCACTAAAGCATAAGTTACTTCCGCCTCATTATGAAAAACGATCCCTCCTCCAGTTGGTCGCTTAACAATATCCCAGCCCTGTACCCTGGCCATCTTTGCATCTATCAATCTATCCATCTTTTGCGCATAGCCCAGCGAAATGCACTTGGGCTTCCAGGAATAGATGCGGAGAGTGGAGGAAACAAGACCTTTCTCAAGATCATTTAACAATTTGAGGTCAAATTGCATGTTGGCTGAACCGGAAAGTTTTGGGGCTACGATTAGCTGCCAGGTTTCCATCGCAGATTTAATTCTCTGGCAGCTT
>JAZFXQ010000156.1:0-3774 GCA_036448795.1 Candidatus Margulisiibacteriota bacterium
TAGAAATGAAAAAAATGGTTGAAAAATATATCCGAAAAGATCAAATTGTTTCCTTAAAATCAACGGAGGCAAAAAATTAAGAGCAAGAAGAAAAAAAAGCTTACCACCAGGCAAATCGTCGATCTGATAGCTGAAGCGGCTGAAGATAAGAAAGCCCTTGATTTAAAAATATTAGACGTAAGAAAGACGTCGAACATCGTCGACTACCTGGTAATCTGCAGTGCAGAATCCAATCCGCAGCTGCGGGCCATTGAAAAAGAGATTGACAATCGGCTCCGAAAGAATAAAATTAAAGGTTTCCGGTGGCAGGGACTGGTAAAATCGGGCTGGCTGGTCTTGGACCTTGGACCGGTGGCGGTGCATATTATGGGTCTGGCGGAAAGAGAATACTATAATCTCGAAGAACTTTGGGAAAAAGAATCCATCATTTATCATTATTAAGGTAAGGGCATGGGGCTGTAGCTCAGTTGGGAGAGCGCTTGAATGGCATTCAAGAGGTCGTGGGTTCAAATCCCATCAGCTCCACCAAGAAAGGAGATAAGAAAATGGCAAAAAAGGGAAAAGCAAAAAAGTACGTTTACAAGTTCGGGGGAGGAAAAGCGGACGGCAAGACGGAAATGAAAAACCTGCTGGGGGGTAAAGGAGCCAATCTGGCTGAAATGGCCAATTTGGGGATCCCGGTCCCGGCCGGCTTCACCATTACCACCGAAATGTGCGCGGTCTACTACAAAATGAACCGTAAATATCCAAAGGACCTGAATAAACAGATCCATGAGGGCATAAAACACATTGAAAAAGTGATGGGCGCCAAATTCGGGGATGAAAACAATCCTCTTTTAGTCTCCGTCCGGTCCGGGGCGCGCATTTCCATGCCTGGAATGATGGATACCGTTCTTAACCTTGGTCTCAATGACAAAACCGTGATCGGACTGGCCTGTCAATCCGGCAACGACCGCTTTGCCTGGGACGCTTACCGTAGATTTGTGCAGATGTACGGAGACGTAGTGCTCGATCTGAAGCCGCGCACAAAAACCGATATCGATCCCTTTGAAGAAATCATGGATGAAGTTAAAAAAGAAGAAGGCGTCAAGCTAGATCTGGAACTGGATGTGGACGATCTAAAAGAGCTGGTCAAACGCTTTAAGGCCGCCATAAAAGAAAGAAAGGGGATCGATTTTCCGGAAGACCCCTGGAAGCAGCTCTGGGGAGCGATCGAAGCGGTTTTCGGATCCTGGAACGCTGATCGCGCCATCAAATACCGGGTCATCAACAAGATCCCCCATGATTGGGGGACCGCGGTCAACATCCAGTCCATGGTCTATGGGAACATGGGAGATGACTCCGGAACCGGGGTTGCTTTCACCCGAAACCCTGCCACCGGAGAAAAGAAGTTCTATGGCGAATATCTCATCAATGCCCAGGGAGAAGACGTGGTCGCAGGGATCAGGACCCCCCAACCCATCAACACCTCCACCAAATCTTCCAAGGAACAGCAGACCCTTGAGGAAGTAATGCCCAAACCCTATAAAACACTGGAAGCCATCTACAAAAACCTGGAAAAGCATTATAAGGATATGCAGGACATTGAATTCACTATTCAAAAGGGAAAGCTCTGGATGCTCCAGACCAGGACCGGAAAAAGGACCGCTGCCGCTGCCTTGAAGATCGCCTGCGATATGGTAGCCGAAAAACTGATCAATGAAAAAACAGCAGTCCTGCGCATTTCTCCGGATCAGGTGGACCAGCTGCTGCACCCCATGTTCGATCCGAAAGCAGAGAAAGATGTCATTGCCAAGGGATTACCTGCCTCTCCTGGCGCGGCCACCGGTCAGGCGGTCTTTCACGCTGACGAAGCTGAAGCCTGGGCCGGCGAAGGAAAAAAAGTCATCCTCGTAAGAATTGAAACCTCTCCTGAAGATATTGGCGGGATGAACGCCGCCCAGGGGATCCTGACTGCCCGCGGAGGTATGACCTCCCACGCTGCAGTGGTTGCCCGCGGCATGGGCAAGTGCTGTGTGGCCGGCTGCGGAACACTCAACATCAATTATAAGGAGAAAAAGTTCGAAGTCAACGGTACCGTGATCAGAGAAGGAGAGTGGCTATCGCTTGATGGAAGCTCCGGCGAAGTGATGAAGGGCCTGGTCCCCACCATCAAGCCCGGGCTCTCCGGAAACTTTGGAAAAGTCATGCGCTGGGCTGATAAATTCCGAAAGCTGGGTGTTCGAACTAACGCCGATACCCCAAAGGATTCCCAGGTGGCGCGGGATTTTGGCGCGGAAGGGATCGGTCTTTGCCGCACCGAGCACATGTTCTTTGAAGGAGACCGCATCAAAGCCGTGCGGGAAATGATCCTGGCCGACCATATTGAAGGTAGAAAAAAAGCACTGGCCAAACTTCTTCCCATGCAGAAAGGTGATTTCATCGGCATCTTCAAGGTCATGAAAGGATTGCCGGTGACCATCCGGCTGCTCGACCCGCCCCTGCATGAATTCCTGCCGCACGAAACAGCTCAAATGGAAGAGATGGCGCTCCAGATGGGAGTCGGTCTAGAAAAAATAAAACAAAAAGTTTCTGCACTGCACGAATTAAACCCCATGCTCGGGCATCGTGGCTGCCGTCTGGGCATCATCTATCCCGAGATCACCGAGATGCAGGCCCGCGCCATCATGGAGGCCGCCTGTGAACTAAAGAAAGAGGGAGTAGCTGTCAAACCCGAGATCATGGTCCCCCTCATCGGAGATGTCAAAGAGCTGAAAAATCAGGAGGAGATCATTCGCCGGGTTGCGGAAGAGACCATGAAAAAATCTGGGGTAAAAGTGAACTATCTGGTAGGGACCATGATCGAGATCCCGCGCGCGGTGCTCACCGCAGATAAGATTGCCGAAGTAGCGGAATTCTTCTCCTTTGGCACCAATGACCTGACCCAGATGGCCCTCGGTCTTTCCCGCGACGATGCCGGGAAATTCCTGCCGGCCTATGTGGAAATGGGGATCTACAAAGCGGACCCCTTCCAGGTCCTGGACCAGACCGGTGTGGGAGAGCTGGTTGAGATGGGTATCAAACGTGGCCGAAGCACACGCAAGGACCTAAAAGTGGGAATCTGCGGGGAACACGGTGGAGAGCCGTCTTCGGTCGAGTTCTGTCACAGAGTCGGTTTAAATTATGTAAGCTGTTCTCCTTACCGCGTACCGATCGCCAGACTGGCAGCGGCACAGGCTGTCTTAAAGAACGCATGATAATCCGAAAAGAGATCGAATCGCGCGAGGAAAAATTCCTCTCGCCCTATGCCGCGCTTTCTTCCAAAACCAAAGGAAGAAAGAGGCCGGAAAAAGAATGCGATATCCGGACCGCCTTTCAGCGCGATCGGGACAAGATCATACATTGTAAGGCATTCAGAAGATTAAAGCACAAAACCCAGGTATTCCTTTCACCGATCGAAGACCATTATCGAACACGGCTCACGCACACTATCGAAGTTGCGCAGATCGCTCGCACAATAGCGCGTGCGCTGTGCCTGAACGAGGACCTAACCGAGGCCATCGCTCTAGGACATGATTTAGGTCATACCCCATTTGGACATGCCGGTGAAGATGCCCTGGATGACATACTGAGAAAAAACCATGGAAGACATTTTTTTCACAACGTACAAAGTGTGCGAGTAGTCGAAGTAATAGAAAATAATGGAAAAGGGCTTAATTTATGCTACGAAGTTATTGATGGGATCCGCAACCATACGCCTGATGACCCTTGGCCCGAAACTCTCGAGGGATGTGT
>JAZFXQ010000157.1:0-7485 GCA_036448795.1 Candidatus Margulisiibacteriota bacterium
TCTCTTTAACCTCCACCGTTCCGTCCAGATCAGAAAGTATAACTGGATCCTTGGGCCGCCTGGCCTCAAAGAGCTCTTCAACCTTGGGCAAGCCCTGGATGATATCCCGGGTTTTGCTGGGATCCCTGCGGATGGATTCCACTCGGGCAATCACATCGTAACTATCGATTTTCTCCCCGTCTTCGACAAATAAGCTTGAGCCAGCCACCACCAAATAGTTTTCTCCGGGAGCCACTACCACTCTATCCTTCTTGGCCTCAATTACTACTCCGGGAGCCTTGCAGATCAATCCCGCCGCGATTTCATCTCCGGCTTTTACCCTATCCCCAACCTTGACAAAAAGCTGAGAACCCTTGGGGACATCATACTCTTTCTTTACTTTTGGATTGTAAACAAAAACCTCACCATCCCGTTTGGAAATTCTTTCCTTGCGTCTTTCGGTCGTCTCGAGCCCTATGTACATGGCCCTTCCAGCCGTGCTGGCTATAACATATTCATAGGTTGGATCATAGACCGCGATGATCTCACCCGCACTAACCCTTTGGCCATTTTTCACTTTCAACATTGCCCCAACCGGAAGGGGGTATTCCTCTTTCTTGTCTCTAATTTTTACGTAAATGGTGGAACTGCGGGTGATCATTTTCTGCTTTTCGCCCAGTTGATCCACCACATCCTTTATCTCAATTCCTTCCGCAAAATGGATTACTCCACCGTGCTTGGTCTTGACCGAAATCTTGGCAGCCTTATGCAGAGCCACTCCACCAATATGGAAGGTTCGCATGGTGAGCTGCGTTCCCGGCTCTCCAATGGACTGCGCGGCGACAATGCCGACCGCCTCGCCAATATTAACCGATCGCAGGGAAGACAAATCCATTCCGTAGCACCTCTGACAGAGCCCCTTCTTGGTCCTGCAAGCCAGAACTGAGCGCACCTCAACCCTGTCAATCCCGGCCTCATAAATCTTCTTAGCCCTCTCCACATCTATGGTTTCACCGGCTTTAGCTAAAGTTTTTCCAGAGAGCGGATCAACCACATTCTTGACCGGGATCCGATAAATCAGCCTCTGCCAGAGTGGAACCATTTCCTCGTAACCCTCTCGCACTGTGGAAAGCTCGATCCCTTCTTTGGTTCCGCAATCTTCCTCAGTGATCATGACATCCTGGGAAACATCCACTAATCTGCGGGTCAGATATCCGGAATCCGCAGTCCTGAGTGCGGTGTCAACCAGCCCCTTGCGTGCGCCGTAGGAGGATATGAAATACTCGGTTACATTCAAGCCTTCTTTAAAGTTGGACTTGATCGGAATATTGATAATGTTTCCAGAAGGATCCGCCATGAGACCGCGGATCCCGGAAAGCTGACGGACCTGCTGGAGGCTGCCGCGCGCGCCGGAAAAAGCCATCATATAGACTGAATTGAGCCGATCAAATTCCTTAAGCATGTTCTCGGTGACTTCCTCGGTGACCGCGCTCCAGATATCCAGGGAGCGGATAAACTTCTCTTTTCCAGAAAGGGTTCCAGCTCGAAAGTGTTTCTCCAGATCCGCTACCTGCTTGGTGGCCTTTTCTACAATCTCTTTTTTCTTTTTCGGCACAACCAGGTCTTCGATGGCGATCGAGACCCCCGCCAGGGTGGCATATTTAAATCCCAGTCTCTTTATCTCGTCCGCAATTCCAGCCGTAATGGCGCTTCCGTAGCGGTTGAAGCATTCAGCAATTAATTTTTCCACTCCCTTTTTATCCAAGACATGATTAATATAGGGATATTCTTCCTCGATCCCGCGCTTCTTGAGCACTCGATTCAAGGTGTTGTTGAATTTTATTCGACCGACCGTAGTTTCAACCAACTCTCCATTGCGGCGTACCTTGATCTTGGCATGGAGATGGACCTCTTCCAGATCATTGGCAACCATGGCTTCCCAATCATTGGCAAAGACCATTCCCTCCCCCGGCCGGGTTTCCTCAATTTCGACCGTCATATAATAAGTTCCCAGGACCATATCCTGGGTGGGAGTTATAATCGGCCGCCCCGAAGCAGGCGAAAGGAGATTATTAGAAGCAAGCATCAAGATCCGAGATTCGACCTGCGCCTCAGAAAGCAGCGGAACATGGACCGCCATCTGGTCGCCATCAAAATCAGCATTAAAAGCCGGACAAACCAGGGGATGAATCTGAATGGCCTTGCCCTCCACCAGGATCGGCTCAAAGGCCTGGATACCCAAACGATGCAAAGTCGGTGCGCGGTTAAGCAAGACCGGATGTCCCTTAATGACCTCTTCCAGGATATCCCAAACTATGATCTCCTGCTGCTCGATCATGCGCTTGGCAGATTTCACGTTCTGGGCAATCCCACGGTCAAGCAGTTTGCGAATGACAAAGGGCTTAAAGAGCTCCAGCGCCATTACCTTGGGCAGGCCGCACTGGTGAAGCTTGAGGTTGGGACCAATCACAATCACAGACCGACCAGAATAATCCGCCCGCTTTCCTAATAGATTTTGGCGAAAGCGTCCCTGCTTTCCCTCTATGATATCGGTCAAAGACTTGAGCGGTCTTCCGGTAGAGCCGGTCACTGCTCTTTTTCGCCGACCATTATCAATCAATACATCCACTGATTCCTGGAGCATCCTTTTTTCGTTGCGGATGATCATTTCCGGGGCGCCCATGTTGATCATTTTCTTCAAGCGGTTGTTGCGGTTCAAAACCCGGCGGTATAGATCATTTAGATCGGAGGTGGCAAAGCGGCCACCCTCAAGCTGGACCATGGGACGCAGATCTGGAGGAATGACCGGAAGAACCTCCATGATCATCCATTCCGGCCGATTGCCGGACTTATGGAAGGCTTCCGCCACCCTCAGTCTCTTAATGATCTTCATTCTCTTCTGCCCGGTGGCTCCCTTGAGATCCCGCCGGAGCTTGGGCACTATCTGTGCCAGATCGATTCTGGAAAGCAGCTCTCGCACCGCAGCCGCCCCGGTTTCAGCCTTGAACTTATTGCCGTGTTTTTCCAGAGCATCCTGATACTCAGACTCACGTAGAATATGCCCGACCTTTACCCGTTTAAGCTCTGAGGATGCCTGGGTCACGATATAGGCGTCATAATAAATCACTTCCTCCAGGGCACGGGTTGAGACATCCAGAAGCAGGCTCAGGTAGCCGGGAACGCCGCGCAAAAACCAGATATGCGCCACCGGCTCGACCAAGCGGATATGCCCCATGCGCTCACGCCGCACGCGGGAGGTAGTGACTTCGACCCCACAGCGTTCACAAACTATTCCGCGGTATCTTACCCGTCTATACTTTCCGCAGTGACATTCCCAATCCTTTACCGGACCGAAGATCTTCTCACAGAAAAGACCCCTGCGCTCCGGCTTAAAGGTTCGGTAATTAATGGTCTCGGGTTTTTCCACCTCACCGAAGGACCAATTTAAAATCTGCTGCGGCGAAGCCAAGCCGATCCGAACAAAATTGAATTCCTTTTCTTCCTTTTTAGCGAAAGGCAAGCTTTCTCCTCCTTTTATCCTCGAATATGCGCGGCATCTTCCTGCTGGCCAACTTTGTTTCTTCATCAATACTTACTTCTTTGCCGTCCTTCCTGAGAGTCTTTACATCCAAAGCCAAGCTGCGCAGCTCTTTCACTAAAACCTTAAAGGACTCTGGAATGCCAGGCTTGCCCATGGGTTTACCCTTGATGACTGCTTCATAAACCCGGGATCTGCCTACCACATCATCTGACTTTACGGTAAGCAGCTCCTGCAGAGCATACGCTGCACCATAAGCCTCCAAGGCCCAGACCTCCATCTCCCCAAAGCGCTGACCGCCAAACTGCGCCTTTCCCCCAAGTGGCTGCTGGGTGATCAAGGAATAAGGGCCGGTGGAACGGGCATGCATCTTATCATCCACCAGATGAATGAGCTTCATCAAATACATGTAGCCCACCGCGATCTTCCGCCCAAAGGGTCTCCCAGTCCTCCCATCCCGCAACTCAACCTTGCCGGTTTTATCCAGCCAGGGAAGATTTGCCTTTTCAGCCGCCTTTCCAAGCTCCTCTTCCACGATGTTTATGGAAGCATCCTCTTCAATCGATTCATCAAAGGGCGACAATTCGTATTTCTTGTCCGAGAGCTTACCGGCATATCCCAGCAGAAGTTCAAAAATCTGACCGATATTCATACGGGAGGGAACACCGAGCGGATTGAGGATCACATCCACCGGGGTGCCGTCCGGAAGATATGGCATTTCCCCTTCTGGAAGGATCTTGGAAACCACTCCCTTATTCCCGTGCCGGCCGGCCAGCTTGTCTCCAATGCTTACCTTGCGCAGCTGCGCCAGGTAAACCCGGACCAACTCATGCACCCCGGGCGGAAGCTCATCCCCCTTTTCTCTGGAGAAGGATCTCACGTTGATTACCATTCCGCTTTCACCCGGAGGAACCCTGAGAGAAGTGTCCCGCATATCTCGAGCCTTATCACCGAAGATGGCCCGGAGCAGTTTCTCCTCGGCCGGTAATTCAGTTTCTCCCTTGGGGGTTACCTTTCCAACCAGAATATCGCCCGGCCCAATCTCTGAACCAGGAACCACAATTCCCCTTTCATCCAGGGCTGAGAGGGCTTCTTCGCCTACGTTCGGGATCTCCCGAGAGATTTCCTCCATTCCAAGCTTGGTGGCTCTTACCTCAACCTCGAGCCGCTGAACATGCACTGAAGTGAATAGATCTTTTCTGACCAATCTTTCTGAAAGGATGATGGCATCCTCATAGTTATAGCCTTCCCAGGGCATAAGGGCTACTAGAACATTTCTCCCAAGAGCCAGTTCCCCGCCCGCCGTGGCCGAACCATCCGCAATGACTTCCCCCTTCTTGACGCTCTGCCCCTCCCTGACGATTGGCCGCTGGTGGATCAAGGTGTTCTGGTTGCTCCGGCAGAAAGTCAGCAACTTGTAAACATTTTTCTTTTTGTTCGATCTCTGGATCACTATTTCCTCTGCAGTGGCCCGGATAACCTTGCCGGTATTTTCAGCCCTGAGCAGGGTCCTGGAATCATCCGCAACTTTGTCTTCCAGCCCGGTTCCAACAATGGGGGGTTCGGGCTGAAGCAGGGGAACGGATTGTCTCTGCATATTGGCGCCCATGAGGGCCCGGTTAGCATCGTTGTGCTCAAGGAATGGGATCATAGCGGTTGAAATTCCCACGATCTGCTCCGGGGCCACCCCCACGTAATCCACTTCCTTGCTCGGAGCAAAAACGAATTCGCGCCGGTAGCGTACTGGAACTTCATCCTCTATGATCTTTCCCCTCTTATCCAGGCGTAAGTCACATGAGGCGATTTTGTGCAGGTCTTCAATATCTGCAGTTAAATACTCGATCTTGTTGGTCACGACCCCTTTGTTCACCTTGCGGTAAGGGGTCTCAATAAAGCCGTATTTGTTCACCCGAGCATGGGTTGCCAGGGAAGCGATTAAACCAGCGTTGGGACCCTCGGGTGTTTCAATCGGACAGATCCGGCCATAGTGCGATGGATGGATGTCCCTGACCTCAAAGCCGGCGCGCTCCCGGCTTAAGCCTCCCGGCCCAAGGGCCGAAAGTCTGCGCTTATGGGTTAGCTCTGCCAGGGGATTGGTCTGGTCCATGAACTGGGAGAGCTGACTGGAACCGAAAAATTCTTTAATCACCGCCTGCAAGGGACGGATATTTATAATCTGGGCTGGGGCAACTGCCTCATCCCCCTTGATCATCATTTGTTCCTTAATTAACCTCTCGATTCTGGTAAATCCAATCCTAATTTGGCGCTGAAGCAGCTCACCCACCGAGCGAATCCTTCGATTTCCAAGATGATCAATGTCATCCGCAATGCCTTCTCCGGAATTAAGTAAAATCAGGTATCTTACCATAGCCAGGATATCGACTTTAGTAAGGACCTGCTTATCCACTGCAACATTTAAGCCGAGCTTGCGATTCATCTTATAGCGGCCGACCTTACCCAGATCGTAGCGCCGAGCATTGAAGAAGAGATTGTTCAGATAAACCTGAGCCCCTTCCTGGGTTACCGGATCACCCGGACGCAATTTCTTGTAAACCTCGATGAGCGCTTCGTCCTTGGGAAGAATGGGGCATTCCTTAAGGGATCTTCTTCGGAATTCCCCTTCTGCCAAGGCCTCCAAAATTTCCTTTTCCGAACAGCCAATGGCCGAGAGAAACATAGTAATCGGGATCTTGCGGGTGCGATTGATGCGCGCAAAAACCGTTCCTGAGGCATCGGTTTCGATCTCCAGCCAGGATCCCCGGTCTGGAATGACCGTGGCATAGTAAAAGACCTTCCCGACCCGCTCGATCCTTTTGGACTCGCGATAATAAACCCCGGGAGAGCGGACCAGCTGCGAAACAATGACGCGCTCTGCCCCGTTGATGATAAAAGATCCGCGCTCGGTCATCATGGGCAGATCGCCGATGAAAACAGACTGAGACTTGACCTCTTTGGTTTGCTTGTTCAACAAACGAGCCTCAACCTTCAAGGGGACCGCATAGGTTGTCTCCCGTATCAGACATTCCCGGGCCGGATACTTGGGCTTGCCAAAGACATACTTCCCAGAAAAGGAAAGCTCAAGCTTTCCCCCATAGCCCTTGATGGGTGAAATTGCCCGCAGTTCCTCGGGCAGTCCCTCTTCCAGGAACCAACAAAAAGACTCCTTCTGCAGATCTAAAAGATCCGGCGCTTCCACAACCCTTTTTATTTTTTCTTTAATTACCTTTACTCTTTGTGACATTATTTAACTTCTACTTTCGCTCCTTCCGCTTCAAGCTTTTTCTTGATTTCCTCAGCCTCCTCCTTTTTCACCCCTTCCTTAACGGGCTTGGGAGCAGAATCCACCAGCTCCTTGGCCTCTTTGAGACCCAATCCGGTCACTTCGCGCAGAACCTTCAGGACCTGGATCTTTTTGTCGCCTGTAGAAGCCAGAATCACATCAAACTCATCCTTGACCTCAGCCGCTTCTCCTCCGCCGGCCGCGGCCATCACCACCGGAGCAGCTGCGCTCACGCCAAATTTTTCTTCAAGTTTCTTTACCAGATCCGAAAGCTCAAGAACAGTCATCTCTTCCACCGAGGCCAGAATATCATCAACCTTTGACTTTGCCATTTTTTCACCCTCCTTTCTTTTCAGAAACTGCATTTAAAGCATAGACCAATTTACGAATCGTTCCGGAAAGCACGTTCACCAGACCATAGATGGGAGCCTGAAAGCCCCCCACTACCTTGGAAAGCAAGACTTCCTTGCGGGGAAGCTTTGCTATTTCCGCTATTTTTTCACTATCAACAAAAGTTTTTTCAATTACTCCGGCCTTGATCTCTCCCTTCTCAATCTCTTTAAAAAAATCAACCAGGGCCTTGAGGGGAGTGACCGGCTCTTTATAGCCAAAGAGGACCGCCACCGGCCCCTTTAAATGCTCTTTGAGCTCGGAAAAACCGGCTTTATCCACTGCCCTTTCCAGGAGG
>JAZFXQ010000158.1:0-11000 GCA_036448795.1 Candidatus Margulisiibacteriota bacterium
GCGAACCGTGTTGTGAGATATGATCTATTTATTTACCGGTGAAGGCGGAGGAAAAACCATTGCGGCGCTCGGGCTGGCTTTGCGCTCCATCGGTCACAAGCGCAGGGTAGTTATTATTCAATTCATGAAGGGAAGGAAGGATGTAGGAGAATACAAAGCAGCTAAAAAACTTGCTCCCTATCTCAAGGTTTACCAATTCGGCAGCACGGGTTTTGTAAACCCTAAAAATCCTTCGGAAAAAGATAAAAAGCTGGCTCAAAAGGGCTTTGAGTTTGCCAAAAAGACCCTGAAGAAAAAACCGGATCTGCTAATTCTGGATGAGATCAACCTGGCGACGGCCTTTGGATTGTTGGATCTAAAGGAAGTAGTTAAGTTTTTGAGAAAAATTCCAAAAAGGATGGATGTGGTTTTGACCGGACGCCGGGCCTCAGCTAAACTTTACAAATTGGCGGATGGGGTTTCGGTAGTTAAAAAAGTAAAACATGTCTTTGATAAAGGTGTCCCGGCACGAAAGGGCATTGAGTACTAGTGAAACTTTCTCGAAAACTGGCCTATAGCTTCGGCGCGGTAGCGACCGCTCTTTCCTATCAAGCTTTTTCCACCTATATTATTTTCTTCTATATAGATGTGGTGAAGCTTCCGGTTTATTTGGCGGGCATTGGAATGTTGATCTACGGGATCTGGAACGCAATTAACGATCCTCTGGCAGGCTATATCTCAGATCACACAAAAACCCGATGGGGAAGAAGGATCCCCTATATTGCCCTGGGTGCGATTCCCTTTGGGATCATCTATTTTTTTCTCTGGATTCCTCCCTTTTCAGATTACAGCCAGGCTGGATCTCTTTTCCTTTATTTCGTGATTTTTATCTGTCTCTTTGATGGATTTTATACGCTGACCATAATCAATTGGGCCTCACTTTATCCTGAGATGTTTCCCAGTCTTTCCGAGCGCTCGCAGGTGAATGCTTATCGCCAATCCTTTGGGATGCTGGGTCTGGTTTTGGGGGTTGCTGCCCCTCCCCTGATATATGGGGCACTGGGGTGGGGGGTGATGGGGGCC
Organism: Candidatus Margulisiibacteriota bacterium; assembly: GCA_036448795.1. Classification (GTDB taxonomy): domain Bacteria; phylum Margulisbacteria; class WOR-1; order O2-12-FULL-45-9; family O2-12-FULL-45-9; genus JAZFXQ01. Next base: position 1,063 of record JAZFXQ010000158.1, read on the forward strand.
ATTTTTGGAGCGATTATTTCCACTTCACTTCTGATCGCCCTTTGGGGAAGCCGGGAAAATAAGATCTTCAGCCAGGAGAAGCAGCTTCCGCTGGGACTTTCCCTTAAAGCCACTCTGAAGAATCGCTCTTTTTTAACCTTTGTTTTTTCAAATCTGTTTGTCCAGTATTCCTTTACTATCATTTTGGCCAGCATACCCTTCTTTGCCAAGTATGTTTTGGATGTGGGGCCTCAGCAGACCACGGCCATTCTGGCAACCGCTTTTCTGACCGCCATACCCATGCTTTATCTTTGGGGAAGATTAACCGTTAAGTTTGGGGCCAAAAGATGTTTTATGGCAGCCATGCTTCTTTTGGCGGTTTTCTTGATCCCCCTCTTTTTTGTCAAAAGCTTTTGGGCGACCATAATTGCCTCAGCCTTGATCGGAGTAGGATTAGCCGGATTTATATTGATCGTGGATGTAATTATTTCGGATATTATAGACGAAGATGAGACCAAAACCGGCACCCGACGGGAAGGGATGTATTTTGGGGTAAATGCTTTCGTAGTCCGTTTTGCCATAGCTTTAGAGGCCTTTAGTATAGGCGCGATCTTTTTGGTCACCCGTTATAATCCGTATGTCTACACTCAGCCAAGAGAATTTTTAACCGGACTTCGGATCTTGATCGCGGGTTTGCCAATGGTTGCGCTTCTTCTGGCTTTTGTCATAATATGGTTTTATCCTTTATCTGGCAAAAGGCTGCAGGAATTAAGGGCAAGGGTTGCTGAGATCCACGCTCAAAAAGGAGTGGGTTAGCTGGCAGAGGACTTTCCTCCAAGAAGGAGGAAGAGAAGTGCGGATCTAACTGCGACCCCGTTGGTGACCTGTTCCAAAATTACGTTATAGGGGCCATCCGCTACTTCAGAGGTTATTTCAACTCCGCGGTTGATCGGCCCGGGATGCATGACAATGACGTCCTTCTTGGCTTTTTTCATCCTTTCCTGGTTTAATCCAAAGAGCTTAGCATATTCCTCAATGGATGGGAAAAGCCCTCTTTCCTGACGCTCTTTTTGAATTCTGAGCATATAGATAAAGTCTGCGTCCTCTATCTCTCGGTCTAAATTGCAGGAAACTTTAACCTTCATTTTTTCTATGTCTTTTGGGATCATGGTTGGTGGACCAACCACGGTTACTTTTGTTCCAAGCTTGGTCAACCCCCAGATGTTTGATCTCGCAACCCGGGAATGGGAGATATCTCCCACAATTATAGCTTTCTTTCCAGTCAATCTTCCTTTCTTCTCCTGCATGGTGAAGATATCAAGCAGGCCCTGGGTGGGGTGCTCGTTAAAACCATCTCCAGCATTGATGATCGAGATCCTGCTGTTTTTAGCCGCCAGGTGAGGCGCTCCAGCCATGGAGTGCCGAATGATTATGGCATCCACTCCCATGACCTCCAGGTTTTTGATGGTATCGATAAGATTCTCGCCTTTGACAATGCTGCTCGAAGAGACCGCGATATTGGTGATATTGGCCGAAAGGATCTTGGCTGCCATATTAAAAGAGGTTCGAGTGCGGGTGCTTGGTTCATAAAAGAGGGTAATGATGTGTTTGCCGAGTAAAGTGGGAACTTTTGGGATGGGGCGTGCTGCAACTTCTTTCATGGAGTGGGCGGTTTTTAAAATTAATTTGATTTCCTCAAGGCTGAGGTCTTTTAGTCCTAGAAGGTCCTTTCGATTTAGGCTTTTTACCTTGTTCATGAGAATTGCTTCTTGTGCCTAGATATTATATCATATAAAAGCGTGCCATGAAAATACGCCCTCTTTATTTATTGCTAATTTTTCTTCTGGGTTTAATCGCTTTCGAGTATACGTATACCAATCTCATCTTTTCTGCTGAAAGAAAAGCTTATCTTATGGGAACGCCGGTCAGGGTAAGGGTTAATGGGCCTAATTCTCCGCATCTTGCTCGGCGAGCCCTTTGGGAAATCAGAAAGATAGATAAAACATTTAGCCGGTTTAACCCGAAAAGCGAAATAAGCACAATCAATAAGCTGGCCGGACTTGCACCGCTTCAGGCTTCCAAAGATACCTTTGAGTGCATCCAGTTGGCGGCTCGAATTTCCAAATTATCTCAAGGAGCCTTTGATATAACGCTGGGACATCCGAAGGAGTTAATTATTAATTCGAACTCGAGGAAGATCTATCTTCGAAAAAAAGGTATAGAAATCGATCTGGGAGGGATTGGCAAGGGTTATGCAGCTGAGGCTGCCCGGAAACTGCTGCTGAAAAAGGGAGCGAAAAGTGGTATGATAGACCTGCGTTCGTCAATTGCGGTCTTTGGCTCCAAGACTTGGAAAGTAGGCATTCAACATTCTCGAGACAAAGATAAGCTAATCGGAATAGTTGAGCTTGGAAATGGCCAAAGCCTGGCTACCTCCGGCGATTATGAACGCGGCAAACACATAATTGATCCACGGACTGGAAAGCCAGCCCAAGGTTGTCAGGGCGTAACAGTGATCGGAAAGAATGCAGCGGAGACTGACGCATTATCCACGGCGGTTTTTGTCTTAGGGCCCAGGCAGGGGATGAAGCTGATCGAGTCTTTGCCGGGGATGGAAGCTTTGGTTATAGATCGGAATGGAAAGACAATTAAATCCTCAGGTTTAGCCTTAGCAAGACCATGATTATTTTAGCTCTAAACTGTGGAAGCTCATCGGTTAAATACAAACTCTATCTCTGGGAGAAAAGACAAACTCTTGCCAAGGGGATCGTCGAGCGCATTGGCATTGGCGGATGCCTTGATCACAAAACCGCCCTGAAGCAAATTATTAATACCTTAACCCAGGGCGAAAAGGCGGTTATCAAAGATCTTTCTGAGATCTCAGCGGTTGGCCATCGGGTGGTTCACGGCGGGGAAAAATTCAAGAGCTCGGTTTTGATAAATGAGGAAGTTTTAGAGGCTATTCGAAGCGTTAAGGATCTGGCCCCGCTCCACAATCCCCATAATATCTCCGGGGTCGAAGCAGCCCAGGATGTTCTGCCGGATGTACCCCATATTGCGGTCTTTGACACCGCTTTTCATCAAACCATGCCCGAGCATTCCTTTCTTTATCCAGTTCCCTACGAGTGGTATGGAATGTACGGTGTTCGACGCTACGGTTTCCATGGTACCTCGCATTTATACGTTTCTCGGCGGGCAGCGGTGCTTTTAGGAAAGAAGCCCTCTGAAGTGAATCTAATTACCATGCATATCGGGAACGGGGTGAGCATCACTGCGGTCAAGGAGGGGATCTCAGTTGATACCAGTATGGGGTTAACCCCGCTTGAAGGGGCGGTCATGGGGACCCGCTCCGGCGACATTGATCCAGCCATTATCCTCTTCATGATCGAAAAAGAAGGATTCTATGCCGAAGAAATAGATCTGATCTTGAACAAAAAGTCAGGGCTGCTGGGCATTACCGGAAAATATATGGACCGCCGCGACATCGAGAAGGGCGCGGTTGAAGGCGATCGGCGCTGTCAGCTGGCGATCGAAATTGAAACCTATCGTTTGAAAAAATATATCGGGGCTTATTTGGCAAGCTTGGTCAAGGTGGATGCAATTGTTTTTACAGCGGGTGCGGGCGAGATGAACTGGAGGCTCCGTGAAAGGGTTTTAAGTGATATGGAAGGTTTAGGGATTAAACTAGATAAAGCTAAAAACGAGAAAGCTCAGAGCCATGAGAAGGAGTCTTTGGTTTCCGCAAACGATTCTCCTCTCAAGGTTTTTGTGATCCCAACCGATGAGGAGATCGTTTTTATTGAGGATGTGGTGGCCATTCTTGAAGGGAGATATGAGACCCATACCCATTTCACCTATTCGTTCGAAAATCCCAAGTATAAACGGAAAGCCCAATGAACATAATTATTTACGAAGACGAAGGCTGTAAGAATTTTCTGCCGCTGACCTGGACCCGGCCGGTCTACGATCTGCGCTGCGGGATAAACACCCTGGCTGAAAAGATCGTTCGGCACTACCAGAAGGCCAAGGTCGACCTTAGCTGTCGCTATTTTCTGCCAGGGCCAAAGATCATGAAGTTTGAAAAGGGGCTCTTTGTGAACGGCAGAGTCTTAGCAGGTTCTCGATTGGCTAAGGTGATACCACTCAAGGGCAAAGACGAAGTTTTCTATTCAGGAGATGAGATCGTCGCTATTCGCGCGGTGAGCAGAAATTTTGAAGAGGTCAGGAAAAAAGCAAAAGTTAAAAGGGTTAATGTCAGGGTCCTTAAATATCCCTGGGAGCTGATAATAGAGAATGGAGGGCAGATAACTGAAGACAGAAAGTATGTAAGGGGCAAGGGAAAGGGAAGAGGGATAAGGGAGTTGTAATCTATAATCCGAAAAATGTGATTATCGATAAAGGTGTAGAGATTGAAGCAAATACAGTTATCGATGCGCGGCACGGCCCGGTTTATATTGGAAAGGGAACCATTATTCGGCCGCTCTCCCACCTTAAGGGGCCGCTTTCGATCGGACCAATGTGCAGAATTGGCGGTGAAGTTGGCGAATCGATCTTTCATGGTTACAGCAATAAACAGCATTATGGTTTTATCGGTCATTCTTACGTTGGGGAATGGGTCAATCTGGGAGCGGGAACAACCAACTCGGACCTCAAGAATAATTACAGCACAGTAAAAGTGACAATTGGTGGCAAACAAATTGATACCGGAGAAAAATTTGTAGGCTGTTTTATAGGAGATCACGCCAAGACCGGGATCGGGACATTGATCACCACTGGAGCAGTAATTGGCGTGGCGGCGAATGTTTTTGGGGGAGGGGTGACACCCAAGGTTGTTCCTTCTTTTTCCTGGGGATTGAAAGAAGAGTACCACATTGAGAGAGCCATTCAAGCCGCGAAAATTGTAGTGGGACGGCGGGGAAAGAAGCTTTCTGAAAAAGAAATCGGACTTTTAAGAAGGGTCTTCGGATTTACGCGCAGTGAGCGCAGCCAATCGAGCAGAGGCTAGCTCAAATAATGGCGGCTGACTACATGCAGCACAAAGCACCTTTTCTTCGATCCAAAAGATATTCATTATTTCCCTTTTGCTGAGCCGAGACTGCTTTGTCAGTTCCTCAAGTTTTGCTCTTCCAACTTCTGCCAGGCTTTCGACATCGCTCTTTTTTATAAATAAGTAAACAAGGGCTCTAAATCTTTGAACCTTGTTGCGCAGGTCTAGTTTTTCATCGTAGCTCAAAGGAGGATTTTCTATTTCCCCATCTTTTTTCCGCTTAAAACGATAAGTTCCGCCGCTGACCAGTTTTTCACCTGGCTTGCAGTTTTTATGATCTACAACTTGAAACCAACCCTCTTGGTCTTGCTGAAGAAAGCCTGTATCAGCCCCGTAATAATCTCCCCCGAGAAGGTCAATGCCGCGGGTCGCAGCCAGATCTTCAATGGTGGGTTCTTTACCATCCATTTTTCTTTCCAAGCGCTTTTTTTGAACCCTTCCATCAGGAGTAATACTGGTCGTTATTATATAATTATTGCTGGTTTTTCTGAAAAGTGGAAAATCTCTTTTAGGGTCCATCCGAAGACTATCAGCGATGGAATCATAATATTCGGTGTCGATTTCTTGTACCTCTAGTTTTTTCATTTCTTTATCTAATCGTAAATGTACCGGCACAGCTTGTTGGCGCCGTTCTGTAGCCATGACCCAGTGTCGCAATTTCCCCCGTGTCATTTTTTTATAAATGCTAGGGGTTCCAACCTGGAATTCCATGCGCCGGTCGTGCTTATCCATAACATAGATATGCCACATCCCGGTTCTATCATGGAGTTTGGTCTTGTATCTTTTGTCTTCCCGCATCTTTGCTGTTTTTTCACGGTCAATTTTTAATCTTATTGCTAAAGTCTCATCAATAAAAAACTGAACTTCTTCAGGCGAAGCGAATTTTTTTCGGGTAAGGATGGTATAAGCAATGGGATCGGGTAGGTCTTTGAGGGTTGGATAAGTCTTCTTTTTCATGAGCAGTTTCATGAAGATTTGGTAAAGACCTTTTATTCTCCAAAACGCTTTGATGTTTTTCTTTTTGCCATTTTCTGGACCATATAAAAACAAATTATTAATCCCTTCTAGATAAGGGGTGAGCTTTTCAGGGCTGCGGTGTAGATATTTATCTCTTTCCATTTTTATCCGGGCAGCATTTTTAGGATCAGCCAAGAAAAAGGCGGCATCCAGGAATTCTTCAAAGGGTTTTTTGAGATTGTGAATTTCAGCCATGGTAGCCAGCAGAAAAGTGGCTTCCAGAATGACTGGTACTTTCTCTTGGAGCGCTTTAGTGTAAGTCATGCGTTTGATCTCGTTCAACTTATCCGCAAAGAATGTAAGCAAATCATCTAAATTGCTCAATTTTTGATCTGTTTCATAGATAGAATTCTGCATGAAATGTACATCTGCTTCATCGGTTAACCAAAAGGGCTGCCTCGCTGACTGTAGGAGATTATCGCAGCGTTTTCTTATTTTTTTAAAGTTCCCATTGCCGATTTTTGGGGAAAGCGTTTCTAGGAGTTTAGGAGGAACCACATGAAGAAGGGCTGCGCAGACGGCATGGGCCCTGCCTCCCCATTCTTGTGTCTTGAACGCTACAGCAAAAGCGTGGCTTAAAACAAATTCATCAGTTCCTTTAAATTTTTCGTTTTGAAGATTGATAATTGCAAATCTAGCACAGCTCTCAATTAGCTTGGCATGGGGATCGGTTTCTGATTCCTTAAGTCCAAGGATTGCCCGACGCAAGCGTAGAAGATAATCGAGCCGATGAGTAAAAATTTCCGGAATGTGTTCCGAGGCAATTTTTGCAGGAATGACGAATTCTCTCTTAAATTCAAAAAGATCAGGCTCAAGGGCATAATAATATTCACTTTTTGCTACCAGTTTGTCAGCATCTTGAGAATGTATCCAATGCCGTTTGCCAATGGAAGCCAGGCAGAGAATGAAATATTTATTTGGTGTTTTTGCTGCTCTTGCTTCATTTTGGAGGGCATTAAAAACATTCTTCATGTAGTAAGTGCTTTGGCCGGTTTCGGTTTTGACTGGGATGAGCAGAGGGTGGTGGTTGAGATCGACATGTTCTTCAGCTAGGCCACGCATTGCCTCTCCTTCAACCACGGTTTTTATTTTGTTTTTCAAGTCGATGTTGATTTGGAGCCTGCTGAAATAGCGAACTGAAAAGCTGTCGTGAGTGAAATATAAAACTGGCCTGATTTCGGCGTGATCGATCAAAAGCGGAAGAAGATCCAAGCCGATTTCTTGGGCGCTTAGGCCGTTTACTGATTGTTTTATTTTCGTAATTGCTTCTGATACCTGTTCGCTTTTGTGCTCCAGCCATACATTTTGGTATTTCGTTGGTTTAGTAAGGCGAAGTTTTTTCCCCAGAAACCTTCTGGTGGCGCGATAAATAATATTAAGCTTGTTAAGTTTTGCTTCTAAATAAATTTGCTTAGGTCTTTCAGGAGATGAATTAAAAGAGTGCGCAATTTCTTGTAAAAGGGAGAAGGCGGGTGAGATTAGAACTTGGTCGAATTGTAAGGCCGTAAGAGAGATTACATTTTGGGCGATTACATTTTTTCTTTTGAGGATTTCTAAAAGCAGATCGCCGCAAAAATCATCAAAAAAACTGTCCTCGTAACGAATGTATTTCTTGCAAATAAATCTCACATTTTGGGCAAACTTAGCACGTGGGACGATGTTTTTCCCTACACTTTGGACGTATTTTAAGGAATGTAAAGTTACTCTGCTCATCTCGATAAATTATCGGCCATTTATTTGAAAAATTTCACTTTAGTTGCTATAATCGGCATTACGCATGTTGCCGGGTCGACCCCGCCCGCATCGCTACGCGAAGCGTTGCGGGCGGGTAATGGTTTGAAGATGTTTTATACTTATGTGTTACGAAGTGAAAAAGATGGTAAACTGTATGTTGGTTGGTGTAAAGACATTTCTCGGCGCATAGAAGAACATAACAATGGATTTGTTCAGTCAACAAAGCATAGAAGGCCTTTAAAGTTGATTTATTACGAAGCTTGCAATTTGGAAAAAGATGCGATTGCACGTGAAAAATCACTTAAAACTGGTTTTGGAAGAGCATATTTAAAGCGGAGAATATCTGAGTAATATTCATTGCCGGGTCGACTAATGGTAGGTCACTTGCCTTTGAAGCAAGCAGTCCTGGTTCGAATCCAGGCCCGGCAGTGGTTCGACTCCATCTCGACTCACTTCGTTCGCTCGATGTCGCTCACTACTGCGTCGCATTGCGGAGTCGAGATTAATTATGTATTACGTCTACATCCTTGAATGTTCTAATAAAGCCCTCTATACCGGAATAACTACAAACCTCAGTCGTCGGTTTGCCCGGCATAAAGCGGGGGAGGGTGGCCATTACACGAGCTATAATCGGCCGGTGAGGATAAGATATTCTGAGCAGCACCCTGACCGCAGCTCTGCCTCCAAGCGCGAAGCACAGATAAAACACTGGTCCCGCACGAAAAAGTTGGCCTTAATTAAAGCTGATAGAGGAATTCTTAAGGCTGCTTTGAGGTGTAGGAGTAGATAAATCCACGAAGGGCAGCGCTTTCCTTGTTTAGCGACTGATTTTTTGTTATACTTTTCATAGAATGCCCCCCAAATCCAGGAATAAGAGGAAAGTCAAAGAAGATAAGCCAAAGAGGGAGATCCCCTCGAAGTTCAAGCAGGACATCGTAGGGATCCTGCTTCTGGCTTTAGCGGTTTTTGTTTTTGTTTCCAATCAATCCACCCTGACTGGTTTGGTGGGTTATTTCGCGGTCAAAACCGTCCTGCGTTCTGCTCTGGGAATAGGGGTCTATGTCCTTCCCTTTTTTATCGGTCTTTATGGCATCATTTTGCTTCTGCGGCATGAAGTTAAAGAGTTAACTGTCCGTTTGATCGGTCTTTTAGTTATATTTTTAGCATATATAACCGTAGCTCAGTATTATGCGCCGAATTATTTTCTGGATGCTGAAGCAATCTATTTCCAGGGAGCGGGAGGAATAATTGGTTTTGGGACCGAATACGCCTTAATGCGAACCGTGGGCATCTGGGGCTCCTATATCATTTTGAGCGCACTGGCTCTGATCGGCATATTAATGGTCTTGAATGTCACGGTGCTGAATGTTGTTACTTTTATCTATCATATTTTAAAACCGGAAAGAGAAGAAGAGGAGAAGGAAAAGGTTAAGGCGAAGGCGAAGGCAGAGGGGAAGAAAACCATTGCCGCCCAGTTTCCGTTAATAAAAGAGATGCCAACCGAGTTGGAGGTTATTCCTGCTCCGCCACCACCGGAACCCGAACACAAACCTGTGGTTGAATTTCCTTTGCCTAAATTTGAAACCGAAGAGACTTCCAGCAAGGTAAAGGTTGTATCTTCAGACGCTCCCAAGAAAAGGTATTCAAAATATAAACTTCCCTCGATTGATTTACTGGATGAGCCAACCGCGAAGGAAAAACAACAGGCGGAAAAACTGCAGGAAACTACCGAACTCAGAAGAAAATTGCTAGAAGAAGCTCTGCGTAACTTTGGGGTGGGGGCCAGGGTGGTTTCTATCTTTCAGGGGCCGGCAGTAACCCGCTTTGAGCTCCAGCCTGAGCCCGGAGTAAAAGTCAGCAGGATCGCTAACTTGGCGGATGACATCGCTTTAAATCTGGCAGCCCATGGAGTAAGGATCGAGGCTCCGGTCCCGGGAAAATCGGTGGTGGGGATCGAAGTCCCAAATGCCACGGTGACTCCGGTACGTTTGAAAGAAATAGTTAAAACTAAGGGATTTCAAAATAACCCTTCAAAATTGTTTATTTCTATCGGAGAGGATTTGTCTGGCGCTCCGATTTTTGGAGATTTATCCAAGATGCCACATTTGTTAATTGCTGGAACCACCGGTTCAGGTAAAAGTGTTTGCATTAATTCCTTGAT
>JAZFXQ010000159.1:0-6155 GCA_036448795.1 Candidatus Margulisiibacteriota bacterium
GGCGCTTACTATGGTAGAAACCATAGTGGGCGAATTGCCCTGGCAGGATTGTGTTGGTCAGCCAGAGAGTCTAATGGGTGTAAAAGAATTCGGCTTAGTTCCAGACGGTCTTTTAGAGATATTCGAAAGAATGTACCAGAAAGGGTACGAGTTTCATGCTGATATTAAAAACGCCTTTGTAGCCTGGTTGGAAAAACAGGAGGCCCTTCCCCCGGAAAAGCGTGCAGAAACCAAAGAAAAGCCTGCCAAAACCGACATAACTCCTACCCCCCCTACTGTAGACACACAACCCGCCGGGAGCGTTGACGCTGCTCGTCAATTAATCCAACAGATCCAAAGCGAGGTCGATAAAAAACCCGCGCCGGATAGACTGCTTCAGATCAACGCACAACTTGCGGAAATTCAGAAAAATTTCCCGGGCCAAAAGGAAATCGAAGGCGCCTTGGCAGGGGTAATGATCAAGGTTAGCGAATTATTAGATGGAGAGGATTAAACTAAAATGTCGCATGTATTATTCAATAAATTAACTCCAGCCATTATGCAAAGCTTTGCTAAAAGAACCATCGCAAAGGCGAGATGGAAAGGCCCCTTAAAAGTAATACGCAATAATCTCATAAAACCTATCCTACTTGGAGAGGTGAATGTCCCTGATGAAATAAAGAGCGAAGCCTTTACCCTCCAAACCCTGTTGAGTCAACGTTTGTCCGAGCTTCCCAATCAAAGACCCAAGCCCAGCTGCATTAAGCTCATAAACGGCGAGGAAGGCGAAATTGACGGAGCCGAAGTTGGCCAACCAAATGTGGCCGGAATCAGCATCCCCGCCGGCTTAAAAAGGAATAATAGCGGCTTATCCGTTCGCTATGAGAATGGCCTAACCTTTATAATAGTGGCAGGCGGATCGAAAACCTTGGACAGAGTAGCTTCTACACTGGCCCTCAAGGAAATTGACGATCACTTTAAAATGACCATTGATAAGGAAACATTCTCTTATGCAGAAGCCCTTAACCTGGCCTATGACCAAATAGTCATCAGATCTTCCAGCATTGAGACCCGAGTGGCCTCGGCCCTGATCAATTGGAATACAGCGATCGTCGCCACTACTGAAAAGGTTCCGGTTTGTCTCTACCGGAAATCGGAAAAAAATGTACACGTCTTTGATAAGCCCACCTTGATAAGGCCCCTCGGATATCAGCTCAAAGATAGAGACCAGGATTTTCATGTCGACTCTCCTCCCGCGCAGGGTCAGCTGGAAGATGGGGATGTTCTCATTCTAGGGAGTACCGCGCTCACAGCTCTTTCTCCTACAGATATCAAAAAAATCCTAATTAAAAATGCGGATCAGTCCCCTAAAACAATCGAACAAGCGCTAACTAAGGCTGTCCTTAGAAAAATAAAAAAAGACTCTGCTAAAGTGAATCTAACCATCGCCGTGTACAAGCATGTAAAAGTAGAGGAAATTCCTGAAGTGGAGGTTTCTTTTGGGGAAGAGGGCACCGTGGTTACGGAAGTAGAAAGCAAAGCGGAAAGCAAGGAGGAGCTTGTGGATGCAGCCACCAAATTTCTTAACCTTTCAGAGGAAGAAAGAGCAAAGCTGGCTCAGGCTCTGGATAAGAGCGCAGATTACCAGGCCGCCATACAAAAAGCCGCACATGTCATCGCCGGTTATAGTAAAGAAAACGAAGAATTAGCGAGCAAAAACAGATATTTAAGCAGCGAGGTCGGCGCCCTGAAGACCAAGCTGGAAAGGACCGAAGCTGAACTTAAAAATGCCAAAGAGGCTTCGGGAGAACGAATGGATCAGGAACTGGCTCCCTTACTTGGACTCTTAAAAGGAGAAACAAAAGACAAGCGAGAGCTGCTTAAGTCAATCCGGAGAGGAAAGTTTGACTCCATTATCAATGGCAGGGAATTAGAAGTAATTGAATTAATTGCAAGGGGATGCAAAGGCGAACTGGCTGAAGAAGCAAAAGCCGCCATAGACTTTGTTAATGTGGATGTGGAGGAGGCATAAGCATGAACCCCGGCCTTCCATCTAGAATTGGACCTCATCGATTACGGATAGTAAAACGATACGGCCTTTTGTATGGAATAACTCATACTGGATCAGTCTGGGGCGGCGGTAAAAGATCCATGTCAAAACAGCTGGCCCTGATTATAAATTACAAAAGCCGCAGACGGAGTGCGGTAGAAAGTTTATTAACCGATATCAAAGAAGAAAGTTGGATCCCTGCGTCTCATGAAAAAGACAGCTTTGGAACAAACCTGGTCACCATAGCGAAAGATGAAGAATGTAAGTATAGAATTCTTGCCCAACAGGCTTATACAACGCTCTTTCCGCTTGAGAGACAGGCCAAAGAGCAGATCCCAACTGCTCCACCAAAGGCCCCGGAAATTACTGGACTGGATAAAAAAGTCCTCGAACCGGTTTTAATTTCACCCGATTTCTTCGATGAGCTGGCAGCCTTAAGAACCAGCATCGGAGAAACCAAAGCGATCGCGCAGGAGAAAGAACAAGAGATCGCAAGACTAACTCAACAATTAGAAACCACACAAATTGAACTAGAAAACGCGAAAGATAGCATCGCAGAAACCAGCGAAAAATACTCACAACTCGTTACCCAAGAAAAAGACCGGACTAAGAGCATCACCCATAAAAACAAAGAGGCCATTAGCGCCTTTGCTCAAGGAAAAATCAAAGAATTAGATGAAAGATTAATTGGTCTGCTTACAAATATTGAGGCGGTAGAAAGACCATCCGAGGAACCAGAAGAAAAAAAATAAGATTTTAAAAAAAAGTGAAATTTCCTGGGAAAAGCAACGATAATTAAAAGTGAGGAGAGAAAAATGAGTGGAATTATATGTACCTATAAAATCATAGACGGAGAGTATGTGGGGATGTATGCCAAGGGTGGAAAATATGGGGAGGGGATGTCTGTCCCGGCGAAAACTAAAGAAAGCCAGACCCAGCCTTCCGCATTAGCAAAGGCCGACCCCAAGGCTGAAAGAAGCTGGTGGCAGGTCTTACTTTTTGGCGGAAAAACCGATGGCGCTGTTAAGTGTTCCGATTATGCTCCAAAATATGATGGATCATTTGATGATGGTAAAGTTCCAATGAAGCCGCCTGTGCTTAAACCAGGCACCGGCACCCGGTATGAGAGCGGCGCGGTCCGGGTCGATGATGTAATTTTCCTTCCGGTGGACGAGCAGGGAAATCCTATACTTCCAGACGATATCTTTTTCGAGATCCAGGGACAGGGCAGATTTTTCCAGGAAACCCCGGAGATCGTTCTGGAAACCGAAGGGGATGACGGCAAACTCATAGCTGGTCATAATGTCCAGGATCTAAAGCTCTATGTTGAAATGGGAACCGATTCCACCCTGATCGACGTGCCCGAGATGCCTGAAGAGGGCTGTTACCCGGGCATGCTGGATGCAACTCAAGCTACTCCAGAAGACCAGGAGCATGGCTTTTACTGCCGTGAAACAGATGAAAATGGAGCAGAAATATATGATGATTTCGCGGTCTGTCCCAGCAACCCCAATAAGCGTTTAAAGATCTATGTGGCAGGCTATACATTAGAGAGCTACAAGTATATGGGGCTGGAAGATGACCGGGACCTCCCCCCTCAATATGAAAAAGTCGCTGAAATTACGGAAAATCTTACCACGGTCGAGGAGCTCTTTCTTGACCCGGAAAGCGGGCTGGAGGTGCCGGTTGTTTGCGGCGATTCTCCTAACCCCCTGGTGATCAATGTTCCAGCTGAATGGCATTCCGACAGCACCCTCTATCTAAAACTGCGTTTGAGGGTCATTGTGGATGCCAGACAAGCGGATCAGAACGCCAACTATAAAACCCTTTTGAGGGTAAGCACAAAATCCCAGGAATAGTGAAATTTTTGGGAAAAATTGACGATAATATATATAGAGGGTATTATAGTGATTATCACTCTAATCATTATTAATCACCATGATCAAGGAGGAAAAGATGAATGTCGATGGTCTTACATTAATATATAGGAACGGAGAGGCGGGGAGTGCCAGGGCTGCTCTACCAGACAAAGGGCAGAAAGCAAAACAGATTGTCGCAAACCAGGCACAAGTGACAAAGGCTGACCCCGAGGCTGACTTGTCCACCGAAGCTCAAAGAGCGAAGGTGGAGCGAAGCTGGTGGGAAATTCTGCTTTTTGGTGGAAAGACTGCCGGGTTGACTGGCTGCGGCCGTGATGCTGTGCAAATTGATGAACCATACGAAAATAGCATTCTTTTGAAGCTTGAAGGAGAAGGCCGATTTTTCCTGGAAAACCCAGAGATCGAGCTTGTAGCTAAAGCTTCCGATGATAAGCCCATCCGCTTCGAAGACCTCCAGAATAAAATGGTTCGGGTTGAATTGGGAACCGATTCCAGCCTCATCGATGTGGATGGAGATAATGCTCCGGATATGCCCAAAGAGGGTTGTTATCCGGGCTTGATCGATGCGACCCCGGCCACTCCGGAAGATAAGGAGCAAGGCTTTTACTGCCAGGAAAAAGATGAAAGCGGAGCAGAAATCTATGAGGATTTCGCGGTCTGCCCCAGCAATCCGGGCAAGCGCCAAAAAATCTATCTGGCAGGCTACACATTAGAAATCTATAAATATGCTAAGCTAGAGAATAAAGAACTGATCTATGAAAAGGTTGATGAAAAAACGGAAACTCTTACTACGGTTGAGGAACTCTTTCTGGATCCGGAAAGCGGGCTGGAGATACCGGTTATTTGCGGTGACGCGCCCATGCCCATTGAAATTCCTGTTAACCCGGACTGGTATTCCGACGGCAACCTTTATCTAAAAATACGTTTAAACGTGATCGTGGATGCCCGACAAGCAGATGGCAACGCATATTATAAAACCCATCTGATGGTAAAAATTAAATCCCAGTAATTTTGGAAAAAAGTGAAATTTCTGGAAAAAGGTGACGAAAGTATATATAGGAGGAAAAATGAGCGGAATTACATATACATATAAAATCAGCAACGGTGAGTACATCGGAATGTATGCCAAGGGTGGAAAGCATGGAGAGGGGATGTGCATTCCGGCTAAAACTAAAGAAAGCAAAAACCAGCCTTCGGCAGCAGCAAAGGCTGACCCGCAGGCGGAGCGAAGCTGGTGGGAAACCGTTCTTTTTGGTGGAAAAACCGGAGGCATGTCTGCCTGCGGCGGTGATGGCACGCAGATCGATGATGCCTTCAAAGAAGGGGTTCCCATGAAGCCGCCCGTGGTCGAACCAGACACCGGCACCAAGCTTGAGAGCGGTGCCATCATAGTTGATAAAATAGTTGTTCTTCCCGTGGACGAGCAGGGAAATCTTGAGCTCCCGGGAGATATCTTTTTTGAAATCGAAGGAGCAGGCAGATTTTTCCAGGAAACTCCGGAGATCGAGCTGGTAGCTAATGCTGAGGGTGACAAACCCCTCAAAGCTAAAAACCTCCAGAATCAGGAGCTCTATATTGAAAAGGGAACCGATTCAACCTACATCGATGTTGACGGAAATGGTGTTGCCGAAGGGGTCTGCCTGCCGGGCATGCTGGATGTAACCCCACCTACCCAGGAAGATCAGGAACATGGCTTTTATTGTCGTGAAACAGACGAAAATGGAGAAGAAATATACAAGAATTTCGCGGTTTGCCCCACCAACCCGGGCAAGCGTTTAAAAACTTTTCTTTCAGGATATACATTAGAAAACTACAAATATACAGGATTGGACGAGAATGAAAAGCCTATCTATCAAAAAGTTGGTGAGGAAAGAAACATTCTTACTACGGTTAATGAATTGTTTCTTGATCTGGAGAACGGACTGGAGCTGCCGGTGGTTTGCGGAGAGGCACCTCTACCAATTGAAATTTCTATTAACCCGGACTGGTATTCTGACGGCAACCTCTATCTAAAATTACGTTTCAAGATTATCGTAGATGCCAGACACAAAGATAAAAATGCAATTTATAAAACAGGTCTGTGGGTGAAAATAAAAACCACGCAGACGCAGGAGGAATAAAAAATGGTAAAAAGATATCTAAAATTTATACTGATAACCCTGATTCTTGCAATCGGGTTGGGGGTGGCGGTACAAGCGGCTACAGATGTCACACCGGCTAACTCCGTGCTCAATCCAGTTACCGAA
>JAZFXQ010000160.1:0-4401 GCA_036448795.1 Candidatus Margulisiibacteriota bacterium
GGATGGGCGAAGCCTATGTGGCCCTGGCGGATGATTCTTCTTCCATTTTTTGGAATCCGGCCGGCTTGGCAAAGATGAATTTCCCCGAAATACTATACATGCATAACCAATGGTTTATTGATATATCTCAGCGCTATTTTGATGTGGCTTATCCGGCGGACTTCGGGACCTTTGGTGTGTCATATTCGCTCCTGGATTCCGGAGACATTCAGGGATACAGCGCCACCGGTTCGATCGAAGCGGCTTTTAAGGCTCAGGATAGCGCCTTGACTTTTGCCTGGGCAAGAAAAGTGAATGATAAATTATCATTCGGGCTGGGTTTGAAATCGATTTCGGAGACCCTGGAGAATAATCGGGCCACTGCCGTGGCTCTGGATTTAGGCATCCTTTACGATCTGAACTACAAGTTAAGCTTCGGGGCTGCGGTTCAAAATGTCGGGCAGCCTTTAAAGTTTGATTCGGAAGAAACCCCGCTTCCACAGACCTATCGGGCGGGATTGGGCTATAGGGATAGAATATTTAGCCAGGATTTTAGCCTGGGTCTGGATTTTATTAAGAGTGGCGACAGCGCTTTTTCCATGAATGCCGGGATGGAATACTTGATAAGGAATTTTCTTGCTCTGCGAGCGGGCTCTTCAAAAAGCGGTCTAAGGGCCGGGGTCGGAATAAAAGTAGCTTACTTCAGCCTGGATTACGCTTATCTTTCACAAAATGATCTGGGAGCGACCCACCAGGTCAGCATGTCTTACAGCTTTGGGACCGAAGAGAAGAAGCAGGCGCTCATTTTGGAACGCCTTACTTTAGGCCGGGTATATTATGATGATAAAAAATATTCAGATGCCATAATTCAGTTCAGGAAAGCGTTTGACCTCGAACCCGAAAACGCGGAAGCCCGGGCCATGCTCATCAAGGCAAATAAGGCTTTAAAAATGCAAGCTGAGGAAGAAGCCCGGGCAGAAGAAAGAGCTGAAGAGGAAACCGAGGTATACCGGCTTTTAGCTAACGGCAAAAAGTTTATGGCTGAAAAGCAATACCTTGAAGCCATCACTGAATTTAATAAAGTGTTGAAGATTTTGCCTTCTCACCCTGACGCAGTCAGTCTTATGAGAGAAGCTCAGGAGGCCTTGGGGGTGGAAGTATCCGAAAAAGTAAAAGAAGAGGCCCGGGAACATTTAGGCCTGGCCTTGAAATATATTACCACAGAAAATTATGCGGAAGCCCTGCAGGAAGTGGGGGAGGTTCTTAAGATCGATCCCGGAAATGTTGAAGCCCTGAAGCTTTATAAGAAACTCAAGAAGATATTGGAGATCGAGAATGAATAGGAGGCGCAAATGAAATTCCGAAACCTGTTGATTTTCTTGCTTGTTTTTCTTTTCTCCTGTTCAGCCTTTGCTCTAACTGCGGATGAATATTACAACCGGGCCGCGAAAAAATATGTAATGGAGGATCTGGAGGGGGCCGAAAAAGATCTATTGAAAACCTTAGAGCTTAACCCGACCCACGATAAGGCCCAGGACCTGCTAAGCGCGGTAAGGAAAGAATTGGGAAGGGCAAGGCCAGTACCAACTCTGCCTCTTCCTGCTCCGATAGTTGCTCCCACGCCGCCTGCTCCGCCAACGCCCAGGCCTGCGCCCCCTGTGGTCAGGCCCAGAGTTCCAACTAAAATTCGAAAAGCTCAAAGGCTTTTGGCAGAAGGCGAGAGATTGTTTAACCGCGGTGAATACGCAGAAGCAGAGCAATATTTTCTTGAGGTCCTGGAATTGCTCCCTGGCCACAAAAAAACCGTACGGTATCTGGATGAAATCCGGGAAAAGATCCCAGCCAAGGCGCCTCCCAAAATACTTGCTCCACAGCCTGCCATCGAAATGCCCAGAATGGAGGAAAGCATCAATCAGCTTGCCCTATTGCTTTTGGCGGTTTTCATAATTGCTTTTCTGATCGCGCTCCGGGGAGCTTACTTTATAATCAAGGGGATCATTGCCGAAAAACGCAAGCAGGTCTGCCCGGATTGTAAACTTAAGAATCCTGAGGATGCGGAATTCTGCCAGAAATGCGGAATACGGCTCAAGGTCTGGTCCGGGGTCACCGCCAGCCAGAAAAAATGGTTTGAGTAGTTTGGATGGAAACAAAATCCGTTTACTCTGGACGTTCTCCCTTCACTTTTTACGGGTTATTCCAGCCAGGTTAATGCTATCATGGAAAAGCTAAGCACCCGCAGCGGACATATCCTGGTCTACGGGGAGAAGGGAGTTGGAAAAACAACTCTCTTGAGATGGCTGACTGACAACCTCAAGAAGGAAAATCACGCTATCTACGTGACGCGTCCACCCCTTAATTTTGATGATATGATCCGTTTGGTGGTTGGAGAGCTCAAAGGCAATCTGTTCCTGCGCCGCAAAAAGTATTCGCTCTACGAGATTGAGGACCTGATAAAGAAGGCCAAGAAGCCGGTGGTCATCCTTCTGGACGAGGCGCATGAATTTACCGCAGAGATCGAACAGCAGATGCGCAGCCTGGGGGATATCCAGGGGTTGAATTATGTTTTAGCCGGACTTCCGGAAACGCGAGAAAAGATCAAAAAGGACAGTCCGCCCTTCTTTGATCGAATGGTGCTTGAGACCTACATTGATCGTCTTAGTCTGGAAGAAACCCGGGACATGATCAAAAAAAGAATTGAGGATGCCGGGGGGAAAGAGCTTAAGCCTTTTACAGATGCAGCCATAGGGAACATCTACAAGATGAGCAAGGGGCGACCAAGAATGATCCTCAAGGTCTGTGACTGGGTCATGACGGATGCCATCCGGAATAATCTGGATGTGGTCGGGGCCGAGACGGGCAAGGATTTTCCAGGCCTTAAATCTGAAGAAAAGCCGCCTGAGAAAGAGAGCGGCGGACAGTCGTGAAAAAAATCCTGGTAGTGGATGATGCTCCAGAAATCGGGATCTTGATGGAAGATATTCTGACCCCGCTTGAATTCGAAGTCAGCTCTGCTCCGAGCGCAAGTGCCGCCCTGGAAAAGATCCATCAAGATCTTCCGGATCTGATCCTTTTGGATATCATGATGCCGGATAAAGACGGATACCGGTTTTGCGAAGAGTTAAAAAATTCAGCGTTCGGGAATATCCCGGTGATCATGCTGACGGTGAAGCGGAGCAAGGAAGATGTCGAAAGGGGTTACGAAGTAGGAGCAAGCGACTACGTTACCAAGCCCTTTGATCCGGACGATCTGGTGGCCAGAATAAAGAAGATCCTCGAAAAGAAAAGCAAGACGATCCCCGCCTGATATTTCAAATGAAAGAGCAAGGCGTTATCACCCGAATTCTATCCAGCAAATTAGCGGAAGTAGCCTTCCAGAGAAGCTCTGCCTGCGCAAAATGCCGCGCCTGCCACGGTTTAGGGGAGGGGATGGTGGGGATCGAAGCGGAAAATGAGGCCGGTGCCAAGCGCGATGATATTGTTGAAATTGAAGTCCCGTCGGGTGAAATGATCAAAGGGTCGATGGTTGTTTTTCTCATGCCCATACTTTTTTTGGCGGTCGGCTATTTGATGGGCGCCTATTTAATGCGGTTGGTGGGGCTTAGCAGATGGGAAGAGGGGGTGGGCATTGTTTTGGGAATTTC
The DNA here is from genome assembly GCA_036448795.1 of Candidatus Margulisiibacteriota bacterium. Taxonomy (GTDB): domain Bacteria; phylum Margulisbacteria; class WOR-1; order O2-12-FULL-45-9; family O2-12-FULL-45-9; genus JAZFXQ01. The sequence continues at coordinate 3,621 of JAZFXQ010000160.1, forward strand.
AGCTATGTTTCTCAGCTATTTTGCTATAAGGTGGTACGATAGGAATATCGCCCAAAAAGAAGCCCTGCGCGCTCGAATCACAAAAATTGTCTCCTCGCGCTGATTATGCTATAATTACGCGGTTTTGTCTGTCATGAAAACTTTTTCGCAGGGAATACATCCTAGATATAACAAGGAAAGAACTCAGGATAAGGCGATCAAAGAACTGCATCTGCCCAAAAGGGTCATTATCCCCCTTCACCAGCATACTGGAGCCTCCTGCGAACCTCTGGTTAAAGTTGGGGACGAAGTATACGAAGGGCAGAAGATCGGGGATACGGGAAAGTTCATCTCCGCGCCGGTCCACGCTTCCATCTCCGGGAAGGTTACTAAAATTGATAAGTTGCTACATCCATGTGGGGTGAACATTCTGTCAGTTGTTATCGAGGCGATCGAGACAGCAGTAAGCGGTAAGCAGAGAGCGGTAAGCAGAGATCCCGAATCTGTAACTCCGGAGGAAATCAGAAAGCTTGTCCGTGAGGCGGGCATCGTCGGGCTTGGAGGAGCGGCCTTTCCCACCCATGTAAAACTTACTCCTCCCGAAGGCAAAAAGATCGACACCATCCTGATCAACGGCTGCGAGTGCGAACCCTATATCACTGCTGATTACCGGATCATGCTGGAAAAGTCAGAGCATGTTGTTTCCGGGGCCATCCTTATCGCAAAAGCCGCTGGCGCTGAAAAGATCATGATCGGAATTGAGGATAACAAGCCGGATGCCATCGAAAGAATGAAATCCGTG
>JAZFXQ010000161.1:0-9604 GCA_036448795.1 Candidatus Margulisiibacteriota bacterium
AAAAATCTTAGGCGTGATATCTTAAATCCAGCTCTCTAGCCGCTTTTGCTTCATCCAATCGTTTAACCGGTGTAGTATGTGGAGCGGTTTTTACCAATTCCGGATCAGTTTCGCATTCCTTAGCGATCTTGATCATAGCCTCACAGAAAGCATCCAGGGTTTCTTTTGATTCAGTTTCAGTTGGCTCGATCATCAAGGCCTCTTCCACGATCAATGGGAAGTAAATCGTTGGCGGATGGAAGCCGTAATCAAGCAAACGCTTTGCAATATCCAAGGCTTTAATCCCATATTTTTCTTTTTGCCACTTTGCCGAGATGACAAACTCATGCTGACAGGTCCGATCGTATGGCAGATAATAATATTCCTTCAAACGATTCATCAGGTAGTTCGCGTTCAAGACCGCGTTTTCAGCAACTTCCCTCAATCCCTTGGCTCCTAAAGATCTCACGTAGGCATAAGCCTTAACGATTACGTTTATGTTTCCGTGAAAACCATGGACTTTGCCAATGGATTTTTCAAAGTTCGAAGCTCGAAGTTCGAAGCCCTTACCTTTTTTTACGACTCTTGGAACCGGAAGAAACGGCTCAAGCTTTTTGTTTACCCCCACCGGACCAGACCCCGGCCCACCACATCCATGCGGAGCGGAAAAGGTCTTATGCAGATTGAAATGCGCCACGTCAAACCCCAGATCAACCGGACGGCATATTCCCAGCGTGGCATTTGCATTTGCTCCATCATAATAGAGCAATCCTCCAGCTTTGTGGATTATATCCGCCACTTCCAGAATATGTTCATCAAAGAGCCCCAAAGTGTTTGGATTGGTCAGCATCAATCCCGCCGTATCATCGCCCACCATCTTTCTAAGCTCATCAATATCAATATTGCCCCGACCGTTAGATTTAACTACTATTGTTTCATACCCAACCATTACAACTGAAGCCGGATTAGTCCCATGAGAAGAGTCAGGTATAATAATTTTATTCCTTAATTTTGATTTTTCATCATGATAAGCCTTGATCATCAAAAGGGAGGTCAATTCACCATGCGCTCCAGCTGCGGGCTGAAAAGTAAAGGCGTCATAGCCAAAGATCGCGCACAGATATTGCTCAAAGTTATAGAGAAGCTCTAAAATACCCTGGACCTCCTCTTTTGGCTGATAAGGATGGATATCTGTAAAGCCGGAAAACTTTGCGATTTCTTCGTTTACCTTTGGATTATACTTCATGGTGCAGGAACCGAGGGGGTAAAAGCCGCTGTCCACGCCAGAATTCTTGTGGGAAAGATTGGTAAAATGCCGGATAATATCCACTTCCGAAAGCTCAGGAAGGTTTAGGTCCTTTCGCAGAAGTTCCTTAGGAATTAACTTTTCAATCTTTTCTTCGGGAACATCTAAGTCTGGAAGGGAATAGGCTTTGCGACCGGGAGAGCTTTTTTCAAAGATAAGAGACTCTTCTATTCTATCCATCTAAATTCTAACCAACCAACTAACTAACTAACTAAATAATCGCCTTCTGCGTAGCCGGATCAAAGAAATGCAACTTGTTTAAACGTATCGCGATCTGAAACTTGCTTCCGCTGCTGGCATCACACAGACCAGCCACCCGGCTGATCAGCGGAACTTTACCCACATGAACATACAAATAAGTCTCCGAGCCAATGATCTCCCGAAAATCAACCACGCTTTCCAAAATAATTTTTTCTTTGATCCAATCTGAAGAGGGAACATCCCAAATATGTTCAGGACGGATACCAAAAGTCACTTCTTTACCTACAAACTCTTCAAGCAGATGATCAACTTCCGGAGGCACATCGATCTTGAAACTCTCACATTCAAATGTATAAGTCTCTTCCTTTTTGCCTATGGTGCCCTTAATAAAATTCATGGGAGGACTGCCGATAAACCCGGCCACAAAACGGTTATCCGGTTTTTCATAAACGGTTAAGGGGCTTTCCACCTGCTGAAGCTCGCCATTTAAGATAACCGCAACCCGCTGTCCAAGGGTCATGGCTTCCACTTGATCATGGGTCACGTAAACCACAGTTGCCTTTAAAGTTTTATGTATTCTTTGAAGCTCAGCTCTCATTTGCACTCTCAGCTTCGCATCCAGGTTTGAAAGCGGCTCGTCCATCAAAAAGACCTCCGGACGTCTGACAATGGCACGTCCGACCGCCACACGCTGTTTCTGCCCTCCTGAAAGCTGCTTGGGATAGCGATCTAATAGATCGCTCAATCCCAAAACATCAGCCGTATCGCGCACCCTTTCACCAACTTCCTTCTTCGGAATTCCGCGCAGCTTCAAACCAAAAGCCATGTTATCGTAAACTCTCATGTGGGGATAGAGCGCATAGTTCTGAAAAACCATGGCAATGTTTCTGTCTTTGGGGGGAACATCGTTGATCAGTCGATCGCCGATATGTATCTTGCCCTCGGTAATTTCTTCCAAACCAGCGATCATGCGCAGAGTGGTGGTTTTCCCGCAACCCGAAGGCCCGACCAGAACCACAAACTCCTGATCCTTGATCTCAAGGTTTATCTTCTTTACTGCAACAACTTCGCCAAATGTTTTGGTAATGTTTTCGAGTAAAACCCTGGCCAATTCCTATAACTCCTCGCTCAGATTTGCCAGTTCAATCGCAGACATAGCTGCAGCAAAACCCTTATTCCCGGGTTTAGCTCCGGCCCGCTCAAGGGCCTGTTCTAAATTATCGGTGGTCAGAATCCCGAAAATGACCGGAACACCGGTATCCAGGGAAACTTTTGCAATACCCTTAGCCGCTTCAGAGGCCACATATTCAAAATGCGGAGTGCCGCCCCGAATGACGGCTCCCAGACAAATGACCGCATCGTAGTTTTTGGCCATCTTCTTTGCGACCAGGGGAGCCTCAAAAGAACCTGGGACCCAGACCACATCTAGATTGGCCTCCTTGGTTCCGTGCCGCCTCAGGCAATCCAGGGCGCCCTCAAGCAGCCCCTTTGAAACCAATTCATTGAAACGGGAAACAATGATGCCAATTTTTAACTTACTTGCGTCCAGATTTCCTTCGATTTTCTTTACCATTTTTACCAACCTCCTTGATAATATGCCCAAGCTTCTGCCGCTTGGTTTTTATATATTCCAAATTATATTGATTAGGTTCGATCTCTAATGGTATCCTTTCTACGACCTTCAGTCCATATCCTTCTAATCCCACGATCTTTCTGGGGTTATTGGTGATCAAGCGAATGCTGGAAAGACCCAGATCTGTCAAAATCTGGGCGCCGATGCCGTATTCTCTGAGATCCGGTGGAAAACCTAAATAGCGGTTGGCATCCACCGTGTCCAGACCGTGATCCTGAACCTCATAGGCCCGGAGCTTGTTTGCCAGACCGATTCCCCTTCCCTCCTGCCGCATATAAAGCAACACTCCCTGCCCGCAAAAATCGATCTTTTCCAGGGCCTTATGGAGCTGTTCGCCGCAATCACAGCGCAGTGAACCCAATACTTCTCCGGTCAAGCATTCGGAGTGTCCCCGGACCAGAACATTTTTGGAATGGGCCACTTTCCCTTTAACTAAAGCCACATGATGATCACCGCTCAAAAGATCCTCGTAACCATAAGCAGCGAATTCACCATATTTAGTGGGGAGCTTTGTGCTGGAAATCCTCCTGACCAATTTCTCCTTCTGGAGCCGATAAGAGATCAGATCCGCAATCGAAATAATTTTAAGATTATGTTCCCCGGCAAACTCAAGCAGCTTCGGCGTTCTGGCCATGGAACCATCCGGATTTATTATTTCGCAAATAACGGCTGCCGGATAAAGCGAAGCCAAGCGGGCTAAATCCACAGCCGCTTCGGTGTGTCCGGCCCTGCGGAGCACCCCTCCCTCGCAAACCCGCAGAGGGAAAACATGACCGGGCTTTACCACATCCTCTTTGATGGATTTGGGATTGATCAAAACCTCAATGGTCTTTGCCCGGTCGGATGGTGAAATCCCAGTAGTTACACCATATTTGGGATGGGCATCTACGGAAATAGTAAAGGCCGTTTTCATTGATTCGCGGTTATACTCCACCATCTGAGGAAGGGCCAGCTCATTTAGCCTTTCTTCGGTCATGGGCACACAGACCAGACCGCGGCCATAGCTGATCATAAAGTTTACCGCATCCGGAGTGACTTTCTCCGCTGCCAGGACCAGATCCCCCTCGTTCTCCCGCTCCTTGTCATCCACCACAATGAGCATTTTTCCGTTCTGAACGGCCCGGATGGCCTCTTCAATTGCATTGAATTTAAATTTCATTTCTTGATCCTCTAGTTATCGGTCCAGCCCATGGGCAAATAGCCCACTCTGACCAAAGTCTCATCAGTTATTCCCTTTGCCCCTCCTTTTAGATGTCTCTCGATATACTTTGAAAAAACATCGACTTCGACATTAACCCGATCACCCACGTTTTTTTCTTTCAAGATGGTGGTTTGAGAAGTGTGAGGAACAATGGAAACAACTACTAAAGCATTCCGCATATCAGCAATGGTCAAACTGACCCCATCCAAAGCGATTGAACCTTTTGGAACCAGGTAATGCAGCAGTTCGCTCGGAAGAGAAATATGGAGCTCGAAATTTTTACCTAAATTAACTCTTTTTCTTATTTCCCCAACCCCATCCACATGCCCGGTAACCAGATGCCCTCCCAACCTTCCGGAAACCAGAAGGGCCCTTTCCAGATTGACCTTATCACCAATTTTCAGATCCTGAAGGGCCGACCTTTTAAGGGTCTCAGCTGAAATATCGAATTCTATAAAATTCCTTCGGATGCTGGTTGCGGTAAGACAGACACCATTCACCGCAATGCTTTCGCCAGCCTTTGTACCAGCAAAATTCTTGCTGACCGAAATGGTCAGCTTCCCTGATTGCGAACCACGAATAAGTGAGGTGACGATCCCTAATTCTTCAATAATTCCGGTAAACATACTCTATAAATATACCACATTTTTTTAGCCAAGACAATCGTCAAGTTTCCTTCCTGCGGACATAAGCACCTAAAATGCCATTTATAAACTTGGCCGTTTCTTCCCCCGAGTACTTCTTGGCCAGCTCGACCGCTTCGTTAATGATCACCGAGACAGGCGTTTCTCCAATCCTCAGTTCCTGGATAGCCAGCCTTAAAATGCTTCGGTCCACTTTTCCGATCCGATCCAGGGACCAGTCAATGGCCAGTTCGGAGATTATCTTGTCAATTTCCTCTCTGGCTCCCCAAGTCTCTCGGGCTAAAAATCCTGCGAAATCCAGGGTTTCTGGGATGAATTTTTCCGATTCAAAGATATTCTGGAGAGCGATCTCAACTTCCAGTCCGGCCAATTCTGCCTGATAGAGGGCTTGCATTGCTAAACGTCGCGCGGTACTTCTCTTCCCCATCTAACTTCCCGGTGCGCCAAAATGTTCTTCAATAAATTTGGTGGTGACTTCTCCCCTGCGGAAGGCCTCGTTGCGCAGTACTTTAAGGTGAAAGGGAATGGTGGTATGAATTCCATCGATGACATACTCTTCCAGGGCTCTTTCCATGCAGTGAAGAGCATCCTCGCGATTTTTCCCCCAGGCGATGATCTTGGCCACCAAAGAATCATAATGGGGTTGAACTACATACCCGGTATAGGCATGACTATCTACTCTAATTCCCAGTCCTCCCGGAGGCAGATAGGCTTTGATTTCTCCAGGAGATGGCATAAATCCTCTTTCATGGTTTTCAGCATTGATCCGGCACTCGATGGCATGGCCGTGAAACTTTATATCTCCCTGCCGCAGGTTGAGTTTTTCTCCGGCAGCCGCGATAATCTGCTGTTTAATGATGTCCACATGGGTGATCATTTCGGTGACCGGATGCTCAACCTGCACCCGGGTGTTCATTTCCATAAAATAGAATTTACCGTGATTGTCAAAGAGGAATTCGATCGTTCCGGCACTATGATAATTTACGGACTTTGCCACGCGGACCGCAGCTTCACCAAGTTTTTTTCGAGTCCTTTCATCCACTGCCGGAGAAAGTGATTCTTCGACCAATTTCTGGTGCCGGCGCTGGATCGAACAATCTCTCTCCCCCAAATGGATAACATTTCCATGTTCGTCCGCCAGAATCTGGACCTCAATATGCCGGGGTTCTTCAATAAACTTTTCAATATAAACTTCGGGATTGCCAAAAGCAGCCTCTGCTTCCGCCCGCGCAGTTCTCATGAGGTGTACAAATTCATTCTTCTCCCAGGCAATCCGCAGTCCTCTTCCACCTCCACCCGCGGTCGCTTTGATTGCAACTGGAAAGCCGATCTTCTCCGCGATCCTTCCGGCTTCTTTTTCATCTGAAATGGTCCCTTCTGAGCCCGGGACAACCAGAACCCCGACCTTTGAGACCGTCCTTCTGGCGGTGGCTTTATCTCCCATTTTCTGCATGGCTTCGATGGGAGGACCGATAAATTTTATCTTACTTGCCGCGCAGATCTCAGCAAACTTGGCATTTTCAGCAAGAAAGCCGTAACCCGGATGGATGGCATCCGCTGCCGCTACCTCTGCCACACTGATAATGCTGGGAACGTTCAAATAGCTTTGATTGGGAGCAGGAGGGCCGATACAGAAGGATTCATCAGCAATCTTGACGTGCAGGCATTCCCGGTCCGCCTCTGAATAGACCGCGACCGTTTTGATGCCCATTTCCTTGGCCGCGCGGATTATTCTTACCGCGATCTCTCCACGATTGGCAATTAGGATTTTCTTGAACATAGTGCCCCAAAAGGGGAACTATAATTCTATCACATTTTAAGTGACTTGGCCAGTAAGCTCTTTATTCTTCCAAGCTAAAACTAACATAATCGGCCACACTGCTGACCGGTCCTTTGGCTACCCAAAAAGTTAATTCTTGGGGCAAAAGGATCGAGCTGTAGATCACCGAATCGTTATTAATATAATCCCCATTCGGTTCGCTTCTATCGCTCATAAAGCTCTCGGCTGAGGATTCTGTGATCGAGCCATAATTCTGCGTTATTAATTCCATAAGCGTATTGTATCTTCGAACACTATCAACAGGACTAGCCCCATCTTGATAGGGCTGCATCTCTTGGCTGATAAAATGGTCTGCGCTGACCAAAGCCTCAAGTGTTCCTATTTCTCGCTTTTTATAATGGTTCGGAGAAAGCTCCATCACAAACAGACCTTCCGGACTTCCGCATGAAACTGGCACTATATAACCACGGGTTCTTTTATCGGATTGAGTTAGATAATCTGCCGCTTCGGATAAACTGTCGCTATATTGAAGCGCCCTCCTTAAATTCGCACAGGTTGGCAGGCCATTCTGGTCAATCCCTGCTTCAACCGCACTGATCGATAGAGCAACATGTTTTTCATTCATTCCAATAATGACACTAGCTAATCCTGGGGCAGAAAGCGACACAAATTTATTTCCATTTGTAGGCTCATAATAAATTATAGTTAAACGATCTCGCAAAGAATTGTTATAATCATCCATTTCAACATTTGCTCCATGGATGATTGTCCCGCCCGAAGTAGCTCCCCCTTTAGCAATAAAGCTGGTTCCCCCCATGCTTGCGGTTTGTGTGAGGTCCGGCATATCCCCCATCAGCTGACAAACTAAGACTGCTTCATAACTGACCCCGGATGCCTCAGCAATTGCGTGGAGTTCGGTCTTGAAATCATCCGGTAATTGGTCCTCATAAAATTCTTTTGCTGTCCAAGCCAGCAATGCCCAAGGCACGCCAGACTCCTCCACCACACCCTCAAATAAATACTCTTGCACAAACTCTGTAATTTGGTCTTTTAAAAGGGTCCCATGCTGCCTTCCCATGTCCTCTGCCGAACCCCTAAGATGCAGAACATAAAATCCATCTTTGATTTCTAAAGAGCCGGAAGGAGAGGGAGTTGGGGTTGAGCCCTGGGTTCCACAAACAGAAACTCCTATCGCCAACAAAAGCACGGAAATTATTATTATTACAATTCTTAGTTTAAACATTTCTGGAATTATACAATAACTCAGGCGCCCAGTCCACTAATGGTTGCTATTACCAAGAAGGCGGTCAAAAGAATTAATACCAAAGCAGTTGCCCCGGCCACAAGATTATTAAACCTTGAATTAACATACTGCCCCATCAGCCGCTTATTATTTACCAATAACAGCATAAAGATCAAAATAAAAGGAAACAATATCCCATTAGTAGTTTGAGAAAAGAGCATCACATTGATCAGATTCAGTTTCGGAAGCAGGACCACTCCGCCGCCGATCAGGATCAATGCAGTATAAAGAGCATAAAAAATGGGTGCTTCGTTGAACTTTTTGCTTATACCGTTTTCCCAGCCAAAGGCTTCACAAATTGCATAAGATGAAGAAAGCGGAAGAATGGATGCTCCCAGAGTTGAGGAGGCAAACAATCCCAGGGCAAAAAGGGCTGCCGCATATCCACCTGCAAATGGTCTTAGAGCCAAAGCTGCTTCCTTAGCCTCATGAACTATAATCCCTCTGGGATGAAGTACCGCGGAACAGGCAATAACGATAAAGAAAGCAATGATCACCGCTATAACCGATCCCAAGATCACATCCCACTTTTGATACTTATATTGTTTTATCTTGATCCCCTTTTCGACCACTGAGGACTGAAGATAAAATTGCATCCAGGGAGTTACGGTAGTACCGATCATAGCAATGGATACCAAAATAAAATTAAAATCAAATTTAAAACTCGGAACAATTGTGTGTTTAAATACCAATCCCCACTCCGGACGAGCAAGAAAACCTGAAAAAATATAAGAAAAATAAATAAAGCACATAGCAATAAAAATTCTTTCGACCCCCTTATAAGACCCGCGGGTCATCAAAAACCAGATCAGGATGACCATAAAAGGAACCGAAAGATAACGGGTGATGCCAAAGATCTCAAGGCTGGCGGCGATCCCCGCAAACTCAGAAATTGTGACCGCAATATTGGCCACCAGCAAAACCGCCATGGCAAAAAAGGTCCAGCGCACTCCAAATTCCTCACGGATCAGGTCTGACAATCCCTTGCCGGTTACTACCCCCATGCGCGCGCACATCTCTTGAATAACTATCAATGAGATCCCGACTAATAATAGCATCCAGAGCATGTGGTATCCGTAGCGCGCTCCGGCAATAGAATAAGTAGCTGTTCCACCAGCATCATTGCCCGCAATGGCAGCAATAACCCCTGGCCCAAGAATGGCCAAAAATATCCAGAATCTTTTTACTCTTGGAAATTTCATACTATCTTACCCAAGCATATGCCGGATTCTTCTTGAGATCGGCGGAAGTATAAAGTCAACCACGTCATCCACCGTAACGATCCCCAGCATTCTGTCATCTTTATCCACCACCGGAACCGCCAGTAAGTTATATTTAGAAATTACTTCCGCTACTTTACGTTGATTCATTTCCAGATCTACAGTTATTACATCCTTTACCATGATTTTTGATACCAGAACCTCTGGAGGAGAGATTATCAAAAATCTCAGGGATAATACCCCCGCTAATTTTTCAGCTTCATCCAGCACATAGATATAGTATACGGTCTCTGCATCCGGGGCTAACTCTCGCATCCTTTCGATAGTCTGCTGCACG
>JAZFXQ010000162.1:0-3294 GCA_036448795.1 Candidatus Margulisiibacteriota bacterium
TGGCTATGTTCGATGATCTCATCCAGCAAAAGATCGATTTTCTTTTCGAGGACGATGCGGATTATCCCGTGCACGGCCCGGCGCAGGCCGTAGGGATCTTCGGAGCCGGTGGGAATGGCGCCTACGCTGAAGCAGCCCACCAGCGAATCGATCCGGTCTGCCAGAGCGACCACCGTCCCTTCGCTTGATCGCGGAAGCTTATCCTCCGCGCATCTCGGAAGATAATGCTCAAAAATTCCCTGAGCCACTTTCGGATCTTCTCCGGAAAGCAGCGCATATTCACGCCCCATGACCCCCTGGAGCTCCGGGAATTCATAAACCATTTTGGTGGTCAGATCCGCCTTGCAGAGCTCGGTAATTCTCCGGGCTGTTTTTAGGCCCTCTTTTTCAAGCCCCAGACGCTTACCGATCCACTCTGAAAGCTTGCCCATCCTTTCGATCTTGTGAGATATGGTTCCCAGTTTCTCAAAAAAAGCGATCCTTTCCAGATCCGGGATCCGGACCTTTAAAGGAAGTTTCTTATCTTCCTCAAAAAAGAACTTGGCATCCGAGAGACGGGCAGAAAGGACCTTCTGGTTTCCCTCCACCACTTTCGGATTCCGACAGCCATCCGTGACCACCACGAATTTTGCCATAAGTTTTCCAGCTCGATCCACCGCGGGGAAATATTTTTGATTCTTTTTCATGGAGGTGATCAGCACCTCCTGGGGAATCTTTAAAAACTCCTGATTGAACTTTCCGGGATAGGCGGCTGGATCCTCAACCAGAAAGGTGACTTCGTTCAGTAAATCTTCTTCAATTAATGCTTCCACCTTGGCTTTCTTCGCCACCGCAGCAACTTTTTGCCTGATCAATTCTTTCCTTTCTTCCTGATCAACGACCACTCCGAGCTTAGCAAGAATTTTTTTATAATTTTCAATGTTCGGATTTCGGATTGCGGATTTCGGATTTTTGGCATACCGGTGTCCTTCCGTTTTATCAGAAGACTTGATCCCCGCTAGTGTAAACTTCACAATCTTATACCCACACAAAGCTGCAATCCAATGTATGGGCCGGATGAATTTAAAGTCCACCTCTCCCCAGCGCATGGCCAGGGGCTGATAAAGAGAAGAGATTATTTCCGGAAAAATAGATGACAAAACCTTCTCGGTGGGTTTTCCCTTGTGCAGCACCTTGGCAAACACGTAATTCTTTTTGCCAACGGTTTGGACCGTTAAGGCATCCAGAGAAACCTTCTGGCTCTTGGCAAAGCCCAGGGCAGCCTGGGTTGGCTTGCCCGAAGCATCAAAGGCCCTTTCGGCCGGTGGACCCTTTACTTCCTCACAAAGATCTTCCTGTTTGGGAGAAATATCCTCAACGTACAAGGTAAGGCGGCGGTAGGTTCCCAGGGTCTGGATTTTGCCAAAGCCGATCCTTTCCCGCCGGAGTTTTTCCTCCGCTTTTTGCTTCAGATCCTCCAGGAACCCGGGCATAAAGCGCGCCGGGATCTCTTCGCATCCTATTTCAAGCAGTGCGTTCGACATAGAGTTTGGCACACTTTCGTGCTAATTTCCTGATCTTCAAAATATAAGCCATGCGTTCGGTAACTGAAATAGCTCCCCGCGCATCAAGAATATTAAAGGCGTGCGAGCATTTCAGCACATAATCATAGGCCGGAAGGACCAGCTCTTGATCCAGAAGTCGATAAGCTTCCTTCTCATAATTTTCAAAGAGAGCGGTCATGGTTTCAATATCCGCTGCTTCAAAATTATATTTGGAATGCTCCTGCTCCTGGGACAAGTAAATATCGCCGTACTTGACCTTTTCCGTCCACTGGATATCAAAGATATTATCCACTTTCTGGGTGAACATGGCGATGCGCTCCAGGCCGTAAGTGAGCTCGACTGAAACCGGTTTGCAGTGGTAACCACCGCACTCTTGAAAGTAAGTGAACTGGGTGATCTCCATTCCCTCTGCCCAGACCTCCCATCCAGTTCCCCAGGCACCCAGGGTCGGGGATTCCCAGTTATCTTCCACAAATCTTACATCGTGCTTAGCCGGTTCGATCCCCATGGCGCGCAGGGAATCAAGGTAAACATCCTGAGAATCAAGCGGAGAAGGCTTAAGGATCACTTGATACTGAAAATAGTGGAAAAGGCGGTTCGGATTTTCGCCGTATCTTCCGTCAGTGGGGCGCCTGACCGGCTCAATGTAAGCCACCTTCCAGGGTTTGGGTCCAAGCACGCCAAAAAACGTGGCTGGAGACATGGTGGCGGCACCCTTTTCAAGGTCGTAAGGCTGGCGGATCACGCAACCATAATCCGCCCAGAAGCAATTCAATTCACTAATAATTTCTTGAAAAGAGAGCTTTTTCACGATACAATTATAACATGCCTTTTTATGATTACAAGCGCACGAATTGTGAAAGCGAAGCTTGCAGTACCTGCGCTTCTGGGGTATGCTCTACCTGCGGGGTGAATAAATAATGAAAGAAGCCATTAAAAAGATCACGGAAGGTAAGAATTTAACCCGCCAGGAAGCGGCTATGGCCATGGATACCATCATGCAGGGAAACGCCACTCCCTCCCAGATCGCCTCCTTTATGACTGCCTTGAGAATGAAAGGCGAAACCGTGGATGAGATAACCGGCTGTGCAGAAAAGATGAGGGAGCATGCCATAAACATCTATCCCCGCCAGAAAAACCTGGTGGATACCTGCGGAACCGGAGGGGACGTTTCCGGAACCTTTAACATTTCAACCATTTCTGCTTTTGTGGCAGCAGGAGCCGGGATCCCCATTGCCAAACATGGCAATCGATCCGTTTCTTCGCGCTGCGGATCAGCAGATGTGCTGGAAACTTTGGGAGTAAAGATCGATATCGAACCCAAAAAGGTGGAAGAAAGTATCAATAATGTGGGGATCGGCTTTATTTTTGCTCCCACTTTTCACAAGGCCATGCGCTTTGCCATGCCCAGCCGCAAAGAGATCGGGATCCGCACGGTCTTTAATATCCTGGGCCCCTTGACCAATCCGGCCCGGGCAACTGCCCAGGTCTTGGGAGTCTTCGATCCAGATCTGACTGAGATGATGGCTGAAGTTTTGGGAAACTTAGGGGTCAAACATGCTCTGGTGGTCCACGGCATGGATGGACTGGATGAGATCTCTATTTCCGACAAAACCAAGATCTCACATCTGCAGAACGGAAAGGTTGACAACTATTTTATCAAGCCCGAAGATCTAAAGATCCACAAGGCCAAAAAAGAAGATATTCTGGGCGGAACCATCAACGAGAACACTGAGATCGCCATCAATAT
>JAZFXQ010000163.1:0-12095 GCA_036448795.1 Candidatus Margulisiibacteriota bacterium
GAGGCGAAGGATTTTCGGGTCAGTTTCAACATGCCCGGGATATTTTGGGCCGACTACAAAAGCGGTATGGCCGAGCGCCCGGAGCTCATCTTTCAGGATCTTTATGGAGAGAGTGATCCCGCTCAAATAAGGCAGGTAAGAGCCAGTAAAGAAAGCAAGCTTCATTTAGATTTCTTAGCCAAACGCCGCAGGGCAGCCTGAAACTCCATTTCTTTTCTGTGATCCTGGGCCGGAAAGCCAGAAATGACAGAGTTGGGGGGGGCATCTTTGGTAACGCCTGCTTTTGCCATGACAACTGTATTTTCTCCCACAGTGATATGGCCGTTAAACCCGGCTTGGCCAGCAACGAAGACGTGGTCTTTCAGGGTTACGGAGCCGGCAAAGCCAACCAGGCTCACGATGGCGCAACTTTTGCCGATTCTGCAATTGTGGGCAACATGGGTGAGACTATCGATCTTGGTTCCTGCGCCGATGATGGTTGCTCCAAGCGTCGCACGTGAGATGCACACATTGGCATAGATTTCAACATCGTCTTCGATAACTACCGTGCCGATCTGGGGGATTTTTATGTGCTGGTCAGCTTGGGGCACAAAACCGTAGCCATCCACTCCGATGCGGCAGCCGGAATGAAGGATAACCCGATTTCCAATAATCACTCGATCGTAGAGAGAAACATTGGAATGGATAACGCAATCTTTGCCAATTTGGCTTTTTTCCCCGATAAAAACATGGGGAGAAACAATACTGCGGTCCCCGATAGAAACATTTTCATCCAAGACAACAAAAGGGCCGATCGAAACATCTTTTCCAATCCGGCATGATTTCGGCACAACTGCAGTTTTGTGGATGCCTTTAGGTGCTCGCTTTTTGGGGGCAAAGAGCGGAAGGATGTGTGCCATGGCAAGCCGCGGATTTTCAACCAAAACAGCAGGTTTTCCCTTGATTTTCGTTTTGGAGGAAGCGACCAGGGCTGCGGCCTTTGAATTTAAAGCAGAGGCCAAGAGCTTAGGGTCTAAAACAAAGACAAGGTCTCCACTCTTGGCCTCTGCAGCCGGGGCAACGCCCTTGATATTTAGTTCTTTGTTCCCGACAACCTTTCCAGAAACGAGCTGGGCAAGCTCTTTAAGCTTCATTTATTAAGTTCGGTGATCACCAATTCGGTCAAATCCATTCCACCGGTGATCACGACCTGTTTGTCTAAAACTAAGTCGATCCCAACCTTTTTGGATGCTTTTTTCACGGCCTCCATGATCTCGAGCTGCAGCTTGGCGGTCAGCTGTTCGTTCAGCCTGAGCAGGCTTTCTCTTTTAGGAGCAAGCTTTTCTTCGAATTCCTTTCTCATTTTTTCAAGCTCTTCTTTCTTTTTTCCGTCTTTTTCGGCCTTTTCCAGCTTTTTCTGGCTTTCTTCAAACTCTTTTTTGAAAGATTCTTCCTGTTTGCCGAGCTCTTCCTGGGCCTTTTCGGTTCCCCTGTATTCGCGGAAAACCTTTTGGACATCGATGTAGCCGATGTTGGTAAAGCCTACCGCGGAAGCCACGCCCCCTAAAAAGGCAAGCGTTAAAATAATTGCGACCAGTTTTTTCATTTTTTCACCCCCTGGAACCAGTTTGTCAACGTGCTATTCTACCACAGCCCCTGCTTTCCGTCTATAAGTTTCTAAATGGATGAGAAGCACTGAGATGTCTGCCGGAGAAACCCCTGCAATTCTAGAGGCCTGGCCGATAGAGACCGGCTTGAGTTTTTCCAGCTTATGTCGAGCTTCTCTGGAAAGGCCGTGAAGCTTTTTGAAATCCATATTTTCAGGGATCCTTTTATATTCCAGCCGCTTGAACTTTTCAACCTGCTCCAGCTGTCTCTTTATATAACCCTCATATTTTTTAGAAATTCTAATTTGTTCAGAGACCTCTTCTGAGATCCGCTCTCTGCTTTCTATGGCCTTCTTCTTTTTTAAGAAGCACTTAAATCTTTGCTCGGGGATCAGGCCTGCTTTACAGCCTTTCTCAGTTAATCTTAGGTCAGCGTTGTCTTGTCTAAGAATTAGCCGGTATTCTGAACGTGAGGTAAGCATGCGGTAAGGTTCTTCAATGTCTTTGGTGATCAGATCGTCAATCAGGGTTCCAATGTAAGATTCTTCTCTTCCCAAGATAAGGGACTTTTTGCTCTTTACCTTCATAGCGGCATTGATCCCGGCCACGATTCCTTGGGCCGCGGCCTCTTCGTAGCCTGAGGTTCCGTTGATCTGCCCTGCACAGAAAAGGCCAGAGATTTCCTTGGTCTCTAGGGAGTGCTTAAGCTGTGAGGAGGGGACATAGTCATATTCTACGGCATACCCCGGACGGATAATCTCGACATTTTCCAGACCAGGCATGCTTTGAAACATGGCCAGCTGAACATCTGCCGGAAGGCTGGTGTTCATTCCCTGAGCGTACATTTCCAGGGTATCCCGGCCGGTAGGCTCAATAAAGCATTGCTGCTTATCTTTTTCTGGGAAGCGAATTACCTTGTCTTCGATGGAGGGGCAATACCTTGGTCCGGTTCCCTTGATCTTCCCCTGGAAAAGAGGGGAACGATCTAAATTGGTCCTGATGATCTCATGGGTCTTTTTGTTGGTCCAGGTTAAATGACATGGAATTTGTGGAAGATCAAGTTGGGGGTTCTCCGGGAAATCTAAGCCATATTGTTTGTATTCCCAGCTAAACGAAAATAAGCGAGGAGGCTCATCTCCAGGTTGAATGAGCATTTTCGAGAAATCAATTGATCTTTGGTTGAGCCTGGCCGGGGTCCCGGTCTTTAGCCTTCCCAGGCGCAGGCCCAAGGAAGCCAAGCTTTTGGACAAGCCTTTAGCCGGAAACTCTCCGGCTCGGCCGCATTCCATGTGAACCATTCCGGTGTGGATGACGCCGTTCAGGAATGTTCCGGTGGTCGACACCACGGCTTTGCCATGATAAACTGTCTCAAGTTTGGTCTTTACCCCGATTACTTCCGTCCCGCGTCCCCCGACCCTCGTAACCAGGATTTCCTCAACCAATCCCTGCTTAAGATCGAGATTTTTCTGTTCTTCCAAGACACTTTTCATGACGCGGTGATACTGTTTACGATCGGATTGAGCACGCAGGGCTTGGACCGCAGGCCCCTTATTGGTGTTTAGCATTTTCATTTGAAGGAAGGTCAGGTCAGTCGAGATGCCGATCTGTCCGCCCAGGGCGTCCACCTCACGAATTAATTGGCTTTTGGCCGGTCCTCCCATGGCTGGGTTGCAGGACATAAAAGCAATGGTGTCAATATTCATAGTGAGAAGAAGGGTCTGGCAGCCCAGCCGGGCAGCCGCCAGCGCGGCTTCGATCCCAGCATGGCCTGCGCCAATCACAATTAGATCGTATTCTTTAGAGGAAATGTTTTTCATGGGAAGGGAAGGGTTAGCCTCGCATATCTCGGACAACAAAGATTATCCCGAGGGTGTCTCCTACAATCCTGTCTTTTAGCAGGTTGGCGTTGACCAGGGCCGGGAGGCGCTGGCCCAAGGGGTCAATCAGCTCAACCTCAAACCTTAAAATCTCTTTCTTCTTATCAACAACTTCATTATGCAGCTGATCATATTTTTCTCGGATCTTAAAAAGAGAAGAAAAACCTTTTCCAACCAGCTCCTCTGGCAGAACGCTGAAGAGGCGGGTGGCTTCGTCGTTCACAAACAAGATTTTTCCTTCAAGATCGGTGGCCAGCAAGGCATTTGGCATGGTTTCAATAATGACATCTGCGGCAAGGGCGGGAGAAACCGCAAAGAGACTATAACGCCGCATGGCAATATATATGAACAGGTTCATGAAGGCAACATCAAAAACTACGGTGGGGAAAATGTTTCTCACTCCGAAGAGAAGGGGAAGCAGAGCATCTGTTAGAATGCCAATGGTCAAAGGGATTAAAGAGCCTATAGCGATAAAAATTGATTGGACCCTTTCGATTCTTTGTTGAGCTGTAGCTCCGAAGCGGAAGAGGACGACAATTCCCAGTAGAGTGTAAAAAAGAGTGTGGATTAAAAAGAGCCAATACAAAGGGGCGGGCTGAGCCACGATTCCAATTGACCAGATCTCATAGCGGGTATGCATTGAATTTGTAAAAATGAACAAAAGGGACAATAGGAAAGGAGGCAAATAAAAGAAAAGAAGCGAAAACGGGCTTTCAAGAAACTTTTTCTTTTTGGTAAAAAGAAAGCAAAAATAAGCGAACATAGAAAAAACAAAAGCCCACAAGGGACCTGCGATGCGGTCAAGGTTTCTGGCCAGATCAAGGGTGAAGGCGATGCGTATAGAGTACTCAAAAATGGCCGCCAGGAAAGCCACTAGGGCGAACAAAGCGAAAAACCGGGCCACTTTGTTTGCATAATGACGGGTGTAGATCTGGAAACAAAGCAGTAAAATAAATAAGGAAGCCGCTAATTCAAAATACGGGAAAAGCATTGACATTTGCTTGAATTATAGTATATTTCTTGAGAAAGGGCAAGCTCAATGGCAAAATACAAACGAATCCTTCTTAAGCTCTCCGGCGAAGTTTTTGGCGGCCAGAGAAAATACGGCATAGATCTTGAGCTGTTGAAGGTTCTGGCAGAAGAGATAAAGAGCGTGCGCAAACTAGGGGTGGACATTGCGGTTGTGGTGGGGGGCGGAAATATATTCCGAGGGGTTTCGGGAGCGGTCAAAGGGGTAGATCGGGCAACCGGGGATTATATGGGCATGCTGGCCACGGTTATCAATTCCTTAGCCCTTCAGGATGCATTAGAACGGGTAGGGGCACCTTCACGAGTTCAAACCGCGATCGAAATGCGTTCGATCGCTGAGCCGTTTATCCGGCGGCGAGCGATCCGGCACATGGAAAAGGGGCGGGTGGTGATCTTGGCGGCAGGCACAGGCAACCCGTATTTTTCAACCGACACTACCGCCGCCCTGCGGGCAGCAGAACTGGATGCGGATGTGATCTTGAAAGCCACCAAGGTCGGGGGAGTTTACGATAAAGATCCCCTCCTGCATCCGGACGCCAAAAAGTTCAAAAAAATCACCCACATGCAGGTTATCCGCAAGAGATTAAAAGTAATGGACACAACCGCAGCTTCGCTTTGTATGGAGAACCGGATCCCGATCCTCGTCTTGGATCTGACCAAGCATGGAAACATCAAGAAGGCGGTCTTAGGGAAGGAAGTTGGGACTTTGGTCAAGGTAGAAAAGAAAGGGGAGAGATAATATGCAGGATGCACTAAAAGAGAGCGATGTAAAAATGCAAAAAGCGGTCGGGGTGCTGAAGAAAAATTTTGCCGGAGTGCGGACCGGACGCGCCAGCCCTGCCCTGCTCGATCATGTTAATGTGAATTATTATGGAACAGCGGTTCCCTTAAAGCAGCTGGCCTCGATTTCAGTCCCCGAATCAAGGCAGCTCTTGATCACTCCCTATGACAAGAATGCTGCTCAGGAAATTGAAAAAGCAATCTTAACTTCGGATCTGGGGATCAACCCCAAGAGGGAAGCCGGGGTAATACGCTTGATCCTTCCCGATCCTTCCCAGGAAAGAAGAAAAGAACTGGTAAAACTGATTAAAAAGGAAACCGAGGAGGCCAAGGTTGCCATCCGGAATGTTCGGCGGGAAGCGATTGAAAGTCTGAAAAAGCAAAAAAGCGGAAAAGCGATCACCGAGGATGATGAAAAAGTCCTGGACAAAAAGGTTCAAGACCTGACCAACAAGTATTGCGCCGAAGTTGACAAACTACTGGCTGCTAAAGAAAAGGAGATCATGGAGGTCTAAGCTGGACCCGCAAAATATTCCTCAACACATCGCAATCATTATGGATGGCAACGGCCGCTGGGCCAAAGAGCGCGGCCTTCCCCGCATCGCCGGGCACCGTGAAGGAGCTGAATCTGTGCGGGCGGTCCTCAAAGCCTGCGTTGAATTTGGCGTTAAATATTTGACAGTTTATGCCTTTTCCACTGAGAACTGGCGGCGTCCCAGGGAAGAGGTGGGTTTTTTGATGAATCTTTTTTCTGAAACCATTGTTCGGGAGATCGATGAGCTGATGGCCGAGCGGGTGAAGCTGAATTTTCTAGGGAGGCTTTCAGGGCTTTCTCCGCAAATCCAAAAAAAGATGAAAGAGGCCGCAGAAAAGACCCGGGCCAACGATCGCATAGTCGTGAATGTTATGCTTAATTACGGGAGCAGGGCAGAGATTGTGGACGCGGTAAATGAAATTATTAGCGAGGGGCCCCTCGACGTTGCTCGGGGCAAGCGAGGGACGGTGGACGAAGAATCAATTAGCCAACACCTCTATACCAGAGGGATGCCTGACCCTGATCTTTTGATTCGCACCGCCTCGGAGATGCGGGTCTCAAATTTTCTTCTTTGGCAGATCGCCTATACTGAGATATATGTAACCCCTGTCCTCTGGCCGGATTTTAGGAAAGAGCAGTTAAAAGAAGCAATCGCGGTCTATCAAAAGCGGGTCAGGAAATTTGGCAAAACCGAGGAGCAGATAAATGCTTCCTAGGATTCTTACTATTTTAGTTATGGTCCCAATTATTGTAGCGTGCACTTACTTCGGAGGGGTTGCCATCTTAATGCTCTTTCTTGTCTTGGCATGGTTTTCTTTAAATGAGTTCTACAACATGATGAAGGCAAAAGGGTTTAGTCCCGCATATTGGGTAGGCAATTTCTTTACCATCTTCTTCATAATTTTTGCTTATTATGCTTTAAAAAAGAATTGGGAGCCGGCCCATTCTGCGATTTTGACGGGAGCGGCATTGGTTACCATAGTCTCTGCTTTATTTTTAAAACGACCAAAGAATGCGATTGTGGATGTTTCCGTGACCTTGATGGGGATGATCTACATCGGATGGTTCTTCAGCTATTTTCTTTTTATTCGGGCATTGACTGAGAGGGGGGCTTATCTCTTATTTATGATGGGCACGATCTGGGCGCTGGATATTGTTGCCTTTCTAGTCGGGACTGCATTTGGGAGACATAAACTCAGCCCTTCCATATCACCAAAGAAAAGCATCGAAGGCGCGCTTGCCGGCTTTGTTTTCTGTCTGATTGCTGCGGGTGTTTTCGGCTATTATGCGGGATTTGACATGTCACATTCTTTAATTTTAGGAGCGGTCATAGGGATCGTGGCCCAGTTGAGCGATTTGTTTGAGTCTTTGATCAAGCGGGATGCAGGGGTAAAGGATTCTTCTAGCTTAGTTCCCGGGCATGGAGGATTTTTGGACCGCATGGACAGCTTTATTCTAGTGGCGCCGGTGTTTTACTATTATCTGGTATGGGTGATGCTAAGGTGATACGAAAGATTGCAAGAGAAGCTTTAAGGGAAGACATTGGTTCTGGTGATATTACTACTCGTAGTACAGTAGCCAGTAGTACAGTAGCCAGGGGCGTTATCTTAGCCAAGGAAATAGGAGTGATTGCTGGGCTTCCGGCTGCCAGAGAGGTTTTTCGGCAGGTTGATCGAAGGATAAAGTTTGTGCCAAAAGTAAAAGATGGAGCAAAGGTAAAAAAGGGAAAAGTTATTGCAGTTGTGTCAGGTCCCGCACGTGGGATCCTTACTGGCGAGCGAGTTGCCTTAAACTTTTTGCAGAGACTTTCCGGGATCGCAAGTCTTACCAGCCAATTTGTGAAAAGGATCCAAGGGTCCAGGGTCCAAATACTTGATACGAGAAAGACAACGCCTACGCTGCGCGTTTTAGAAAAGTATGCGGTTAAGATTGGCGGCGGAACCAATCATCGGATGGGATTGTACGATGCCATTTTGATCAAAGACAATCACATAGCGCTTGCGGGAGGGATTGAAAAGGCCATAAAAAAGGCAAAAGGCAAGAGGCAGAAGGCAAAGGGCATAGAGGTTGAGGCGAAAACCATTCCTCAGGTCAAGCAGGCGATCAGGGCCGGAGCAGACAAGATCCTTCTGGACAATATGAACATTAAAACTCTGCGCAAAGCAGCTAAGTTGTGCAAAAAAGCAAAAGTGTGGAGCGAGGCCTCAGGCGGGGTTAATTTAAAGACCGTCCGAAGGATTTCAAAGACCGGGGTGAACGCGATTTCAGTTGGAGCGTTGACCCATTCGGCAAGGGCCTTGGACATCAGCCTAGAGATAGTTTAGGCTCTTTATGTTGTCGGATTCATGACCGCGGCAATGGTGGGTGTTTTGATTTAGATTTCTAGTCAATCAATCTCAAAATCTTCGTTTTAAGGGGCTCTTTTTGCGGATGATTGTTATCTATAGCTTCTTGTAAATGATAAACATCTTCAAATAGAATCTCCTGCGAAAAACCATATCTTTGCTTAAAAAGGCCAAACATTTGGAGCCCTTCTGCCTCTCTTCCCTGATAATGATAATGAATGTATTCAGCCGCCATCAATAGACCTCTTAGCTTATCTTCTTTAGTAAGGTCATCGCGTTTTTCTTTTGAAAAATAAGAGTTAATTTCATAAAGGAGAAGGACAGTTAGGGCATCCACCGAGAGGTGAGCATAACCAGCGTTGACCTCAATTTCATAAATTGGGCGCTCATGGTTTCTGACTTTCCATATATTTAATGGATTTTGCTCATCAGTTGGGCTCAGAAAATATATCCCATCGAAGATTTCGTTTCCGGTGGTAATTTCGGCATTTTCAAAAAATGGTTGATAGCTGAGGGAGACGTTTACGTTATTCACCGCTTGCCGGAGCCGTCCGCCTGCTTGAGTATTGATCTCCAGCAGCTCTTGCTGAGGAGCCGCAAATGCCATGGTGTCGGCCCCGCTGATTTCCAGTTCGTTTAAAATTGCATATTTGAACTGGTCAATGTTGTTTGGAAGCATATGATTAAAGAAGGTTGGCGGCTTTTTACCCTGACGGTGATAAACAAAGGGAGCCTTCTTTTTTATATCTTCATCGATTTTCTCCCAGCTTTTTTGAAATGCGATCCCGTTCATATTTGAAATAAATACTTTTGCATCGTCTTCAGAGTAGGAGCCAATAATATTTCCGACAAATTGAACATTGGGCGCAAGTTTTAATACCCGGGGATAATAGGAGGACATGCTCGAACAGGCAGCAACATGAACAACCTTTGTGCCAAAGGGGGTAGGGTCATCATCTTTGCGCGGATCTTTCATCTCAATGTTTCCGCCCATGCCTGCGTGCCCATTATATCCAATATAATGAATTTTTGGATTGGCTAAATCTTGAAAGATATTTGTGCGGAGTTTACTTTTTTCATCCGAAATATCAACCATCACAACCCTAAGAATGACCCCGTTTAGTTTTTTTTCTCTAACAGTTACCCCAGGCTTTTTCTTCGTGGTTTCGGGAAAAGCATCGTTTTCTGAAAATAAGCCTAATATTTGCTTTGCGTCCCGGAAATATGCCGCCATAGATTTGGAATCTTTTTTTGTTATTTTGAAATCATCCTTTTCTAAAAGCAGTTCCCACATAGGTTGTCCGAGCTGGAAATATACCTTGGCAACAATAACCTTGTCCGGATTCTTTGTTTTGTTAAACCATTCTTCGTAAGGCGGGCTTTTGGAAATCAGTATGTCATTGATTTTGTTTTCAACCAGCGCTTTGATTTTTGGAGAAAGAAGTTCTCTTGCTGTAGCTAGGTTACGCAGAATAAAAATCTCGAGAGGGCCTTTCTTTTGTAGCAATTTGTTTGCAATTTTATCTGCTTTTTGAGGGCTATCGTAAAGTTTGATGAGCTTAATTAGAGCAAAAACTGAAACTCTTTGTATGGAGGGATTTGCTCCTTCGGTTTCTAGTTTATCCAGATAGGGCCTCTCTATGTTTGAAAAGAGTTTAAGTTTTTCTTTCCTGACACTTAATATGCCCAGCAAAAGATAGGTGTTTCTTTTAAAAGCAGCATCATCTTCGGCTTCCTGAAAATTATTGTAAACAACGGTAATCAATTCGTCATTTCCACTGATTGCAATATCTGCACCAATGCTATTTAGAAACTGAGGATCAAGAAGGGCAGGGTCAATCTCATCTAGCAGGGGCAGAATATTTTCGCCCAGTTTAATAAGTGTTTCCGCTCCAAAAGCTCTTATGTCACAGTCTTTATGAGAAAGGAGCTTTCGAAATTCGGGCATATGTTTTTTAAATAAATCTATATTTTTATTAAAATCTAGGTTAGTCAAAATATTCCAGGCTTTATGCGCGGAGAAATCCTCCATGTTTCTGGTAAGATATTCTAAGGTGAGTAGAAATGCCGTCGTAGGGCTATGATAATTTATGTACCATAAAGCTTCTAAGGCTCCCTTATGAAGCGGCTTAAAAGGAAGCCGCAAAAAGGCTTTTAATAAGGGCAAGGATTCGTCCTTTTCAACCGCGCTAAGGAACTCTAATATTATCCCGTATCTGTTTGCGAGTTTTTCTTTTTCTTCTTTTGGAATATCTTTTGACTGTAATTTTGAAAGCAAAGTTTTTATAAAAGAGAGGGTTTTTATACCGCCATTGTATGATAAGCAATTAACCGCAGCGCTCCTGACCTTTTCGCTTCTGTCATTCTGCAAAACCTTTAGTGCTAAAGCCTCAAACGATTTTCTGTTTGGACCTTCGGAATAACAAAAAAGAGCTGCGCGGATTTCGGGATTTGGGTCAGAAAGGGCAATCTCGGCAAGAGCTTCTATCTTGTCCGGGCGTATGTCGCATATAGCATGAACTAAATCCTCACGTATCTCTGGGGGATAAGAGGGAAGCTCCGGAATAATTTTTTCAACATCTTTCGCTTTCATAGAGCGGAGGGCTTCGATTGCTTTTTGCTTTTTTTCAGGAGGAGAATTTTTCTCTTCGATGATTTTAATTAATTTTGAAACTACGGCTGGATCATTTTTTGACAAAACTTTTAAAGCAACACCCCGAAAACGATAGGGGGCGGTTTTAAACAACGATTCAAAAATCCGATGGTTTATGGTTGGGCCTACCAGAGGGTATCCGTACATATTATCTAGAGCATAAAGAGCAGAGATCTTTACTTCTCGGTTTTTATCTTCTAGCGCATCAAGTATAACCATCAGTCCTTTTTTAATTTTTCCAAGCACAGTGATGGCAGCAAATCTAACGCAGGGATCATTATCTTTTTTGGCGAGAGTCTCGATTATTTTTAGGGCATTTTGGCTGAGACTTTTATCTTCAGCTAAAAGCCATAAGGCAACGATTTTGGTTAAGCGATCCGAGGATTGTATTAAAGCTTTTTTTGGATCAGCCTTGTGTTTCTTTCTTAATTCTTCGATGGTTTTTAAACGCTTTAGTAGTTTTTTGCGAAAGTTTTTGCCAAATTTTGTTTCAGGTTTGAACTCTTTGACGACTTTTTTCATTTCCACTATTCTACTTGATGAAAACTCTGGTATATTGATAATATAGCTATCCTTGATAAAAAATAGATCGTTTAAGGCGTTTAGTTTTTTTCCTGCTGCATTAGCGGTAATTCTGTTATTTAAAAAAACTTTTCCGCAGCCTGCAACAGATTTTGCGATTAATTTTCCATTTTTATCATGTAACTTTGAATGATCTAGGTAGCCAATCGTTTTTCCATCACGAACGATATCCCGCCCCTCTTTTTTTGCGATTTTAATTCCGGCTTGGTTATAAAGCTCAAATGAGTTGAAATGACCTACAATATCCCCGTTTTTGTCGACCAAATGGGGAGAGGTGTTATAAGGAGTGGGGGCAGCTTCGTATTGGTGGAAGCCAACAAATTTGCCATCCCGGGTATACACACCGGTACCATGTGATCCAAGTCTTTTGGGATCAACCTCTTCTTCTTTATGATCTATGAGAAAGTATTCATTCCATTCAAGGATTGGGACTGGTTTTTCTCCAGAAGCAGGATCGATTCTTAATAAAGCTTCTAATTTTGAAACAGATTTGCTTTCATAAATAGGGCTGATTTCAAGCTCTTCGATTACTGAAGGATCAAGCGGTGGAGAAATTATTTGGGTGTTCCCTTCCTCGTCTTCAACCACATATTTGGTTATTTTAGGGTCTGATTGAAAAGGGGGGCTGCTTGCAATACAAGCCTCATTGGTATAATAGCCAGTGATTTTCATTCTTTGCTTCGAACCTCCATAGGGTTTCTATATATA